>CAZKGB010000206.1:0-5159 GCA_964551935.1 uncultured Lentimicrobiaceae bacterium
AATTGTACCCTTCGACAAGCTCAGGGTACGAATCCGGAGAATAGATTGGGTAATGGTTTTAATCGTTCCCTGAGCTTGTCGAAGGAACAGCTACGAATGACAAAATTCTACCTTTCGACAAGCTCAAGGCACGAAGTTGAAGGGAACAGCTAAGAATGGTAGAATTGTACCCTTCGACGGGCTCAGGGTACACTATTATTTTACAATCGAAATCTGTTTTGAAACGGCTTTACTGCCATCACTAATATTGATGAAATAAACTCCGTTGCTAAGCGACTTCAAGTTTAATACATAATGCCTGCTATTTTTTGTAGTTGATTCCTCTTTTACGGTTTTACCATAAGCATCAACCACTTTTATGGTTACAGCTTCTCCAGAAGCGCGTGAATATTCAATAACAAAATTTCCATTTCCCGGATTTGGGTACACGTGAAAATCCTGCGGGCTTTTAAACTCTCCAACACTACCCAGTCAACGTGGATGTACTCTTCTTTTACCAAACTATCGGTACCACCAATATTGGATGCCACCAATTTAACGGGGTAGCTGCCTCCCTCATTATATACAATATCTTGCGGATTTTGCTCGTTGGATGTTTCAGGTGTTCCACCTGTAAATGTCCATGTCCATGCATCCGGATCGTTGCTCGATAAGTCAGTAAAAGAGACAGATTCACCTTCCATAATGGTATTGTCATCAACTGTAAAATCAACAACAGGAGCTTGTGTAGAGGTGCAGGTTATGTAACCGGCTTTCGTAATTGAATCGCTCCCTCCATTGTTAGTGGTAATTAGTTTGACATCGTAAATCCCTTCAGTGCTGTAGCGAACAATCGGATTTTGTGCTGATGAGGTGGAGGGTGAACCGCCATCAAATACCCAGTACCAGGAAGTCGGGTTACCTTCCGATTCATCGTAAAAATGGACTTTATTACCGGGCGCAACAATGGTGATGTCTGATGAGAAGTCGGGTGTTGGAACCGGCATAGGTACCACATGTATGTAGGCTGTTTTTGTTTTTGTGTCAGTTCCGTCGCCATTAGTTACCGTTAGTGTAACATCAAAGTAGCCTGAATCGCTATAAACCACATAAGGGTTTTGCTCGTTGGATGTATTGGGTGTTCCACCCGAAAAGCTCCATTCCCAAATATAGACTCCGGGTCCAGAAAGGTCAGTAAAAAATACGGTATCAGTTTGCATAATCGTGGTTGTATCGGCTGTAAAATCACAAGTGGGCAGAATTACCTGCCACGAAACACCTGAAAGTTTTTCGATGCCTGTGTTGGTAGGGTCCAACCAGTCTTTTAACCGCAAACTGGAACCGTTGCCGTTTTGATCCCACGAGTACCAAATTTTTCCATAATAGGCCGGAGAGGGGGTGGAGCAGCTGTTAGAGGTATAACCACCGGTTAAATCACCCATAATACGTCCGTTTTCGTCAAAAATGGGAGAACCGGAGGAGCCTCCCTGCATGATGGAGCGGCCGTTAACTGTTTCTCCCCACACAATTTTCCAGTGAGATGGCAAGCCGTTCCAAAAGGTTGACGACTGAATGGGTGTTAAATAGGTAGAAATCTTTTTAATATCACCTGCAGGATGATGAATGCCAACACCACTATCGGCATCAGCATTGGAGTTGGTACGATTCCAGCCATTGTAATAAACATCATAACTGTTGGGAATGGAGTTGTTAAATTCAACCAGATAAAAGTCAGAGCCATTGGAGGCAGCAGAGGGATCCTTGGCTTTAAGCTGGCAGCCGGTTATACTGTTGTAACCTGAGGAGCTTCCGGCACAGGTGGAGGCCTGGTAGTTAAAATAGAAAACCCATTGGTTCATATCGCTGGCTGTGGCATTCTCGCCGCAATGTCCGGCTGTCAGGAAGTAGGGGGTACGGTCGTTGGAAGTGTTGTTGATAAGCGAACCCGAACACCAGTAATAGTTATACCCTATTTTTAGTGAAATTCGGGCTACTCCTTTAATCTGATCCTGCCAGTTGTCACCCTCCTCACAGGCTACATTTATCATACACGACCACGATCCGTCGCGGTTACTGTTACTGTCAAACATAAAATCGATGTAGCGGTAAGCATAAGCCAACTCGGAGATGTGAATATTGGGCTTCTCGGTAACCTCTGCCGGTTGATGGTACTCCAAAATAACCCTGTCGCCCTGAACAAACTGCGTGGAAAAAAGATGACTTTCAGGATTGTTTTGGTTGGTGTAGGCACCAATAATTTGCTTTTTATTGGCATTATATAAGAAGAGTTCAGTACCTTGGGGAAGGTAAAAATTATCGTAATAAACACCCAAAGCCAACGCGTCGGGTACATACAGCTCGGCTCTTAACATTTTACTTCCATCGGGAAGTGTTGTCCATTTTCCAACGGCATCGAGATTTTTGTTTACAATAACAGCCACGCCCATTCTGCGAGGACTTGCTCCCGAAGTGGCATCATCAATTTTATCTTCATCGGCAATGGCTTCCATATCGGGCTTGGCAAACTCCAATACCGGAAAATCATCGTCCATTTGATACATAATCGAAGGGGGTGTGCCTCCCTTGCTTATTTGTGCCATGCTCTTAAACGAGAGCGAAAGCATTAAAGCTGCTGCAATAAAAAAAGTAAATCTCTTCATGTTATATAAATTATTTTCGTGTTACTCAGAAAGGTGTCGAATAAAAAGAATGGTGGTTTATCCTCTGTCTGACAATCAAATCTGATATTTATTTAAGATGCCAAAGTTAATTATAATATTTTGTGTTTCGAATAATTGATGGTTTTTTACCGGTAATATTCACTATTTTTGACAAAATTTTAATTATGATAGTTGTAACAGGAGCAGCGGGATTTATCGGCAGCGTTTTGACAGGACGTTTAAACAACGACGGCTTAACTGATTTGGTTTTGGTAGATGATTTTACCAAATTGGAAAAGGAGAAAAATCTGGAAAACAAGGTTTTTTCAAAAAAGATATCAAGGGATAACTTTTTTACCTGGTTAGACAGCATTCATCACGGGGTGGATTTTGTGTTGCATATTGGTGCCCGAACCGATACTACCGAGTTTGATAAAGCCGTTTTCGACAAGCTAAACCTCAATTATACCAAAGAGGTTTGGAATCGTTGTGCCGATTATGAAATACCTTTGATTTATGCTTCATCGGCCGCCACTTACGGGATGGGTGAGTTGGGTTATGTTGACAGCCATGAGGTGGCTGAGAAGTTAAAACCACTCAACCCCTATGGTGAATCGAAAAACGAGTTTGATAAATGGGCTTTGAAACAGCAAAAGAGACCTCCGTTTTGGGCCGGTTTGAAATTTTTTAATGTGTATGGCCCTAATGAGTTTCATAAAGGGAGGATGGCCTCCGTTATTTTTCATGCCTTTCATCAAATCCAAAACAGCGGAAAAGTAAAGCTGTTTAAGTCGCATAATCCCGATTTTAAAGATGGTGAACAACTCCGTGATTTTGTTTATGTAAAAGATGTGGTGAATGTCATCATCTTTTTAATGAACAAACGACCTGAGTCGGGATTGTATAATCTAGGTACCGGCCGGGCTCGCACCTTTGTTGATTTAGCTAAAGCTACTTTTGAGGCACTTGATTTACAGCCCAACATCGAGTTTATCGACACACCCATCGATATTCGTGATAAATACCAATATTTTACCGAGGCCGATATGACAAAGCTTCTTGCTGCCGGCTATCAAAAACCTTTTACTTCGTTAGAAAACGGTATTGACGATTATGTAAGAAATTATTTGGCAAAAGGAAAATATTATTAAAACCGGAAATGTTAATTAATTGTTCTTCACGACGATAGAAATAAAAATTAGGATTTAAATGGATGCTATAAAAGCAGGGTGAAAGGGAATTTCGCTCTTCAATTTTCTGTATGTCAGGCAGGATTTACACTTAACACATAACACTTTACTTCTAATTTTAGGCACTCCAAAGAGGTTCAAGGTTTAAGGTTTGAAAGTTTGAGTTTCAATGAACGACGTAGTTTTGAATTTTTTTGTTTTCAATATTGGAATTTATTTGAGATTTGGTGCTTGAGATTTGGGTTTTACTCTAAGTACTCCAAATTCCACACTTTAGGCACTTTTGATTGCAGATTGCAGATTAACGAATGGAGATTGCAGATTTTAAACCACGCTTAACCCATAACTCTTAACCCATAACTCTTAACTTTTAACTCCTAACTTTAGGCACTCCAGGCACTCTAGGCACTCCAGGCACTTTAAGTACTCCAGGAACTTGAAACATCTAAAGTAATCCCAACTCCAGTTTGGCTTCTTCCGAAATCATATCCTGATTCCAGGGCGGGTCGAAAGTGATTTCAACATCGGCGCCTTTTACCCCTTTTACATCCAGTACCGATTGTTTTACCTCCTGTGGAAGGCTTTCGGCAACCGGACAGTTAGGGGCTGTCAGGGTCATGGTAACTTTGGTAAAACCGTCGTCATGCACATCCACGCCATAAATAAGGCCCAACTCCCAAATGTTTACCGGAATTTCAGGGTCGTAGATATTTTTTAAGGCTATACGGATGTTGTCTTCTATCTCTCTTTTTTCTTCTGTTGTCATGGGGGTGTTTTTTTTAATTAATTGGTTATTTGGTTGTCATTCGATGGTCATTTGGTTGTCATTCAGTTGTCATTCAGTTGTCATTCGATGGTCATTCGGTTATTATTCGGTTGTTATTTGTCCTTTTGCGTCGGACGTTGTTTTGTTCTTGATAGTCGTTGTTAATTGTTTTCTTTTAGTTTAAAAGCCCGGGCATAGAGCTGAATTTGTTTTATCATCGATAGCAGTCCGTTGGATCGGGTGGGAGAGAGGTGCTCTTTTAAACCTATCTGTTCCAGAAAACTCATGTCGGCATTTAAAATTTCATCCGGAGAATGGCCTGAAAAGGCTTTTATGAGCAGACTCACGATTCCTTTGGTGATGACGGCGTCGCTGTCGGCTGTAAAAGATATTTTTCCGTCGTCGGTATGTTCGGCATGTACCCACACTCTCGATTGGCATCCTGAGATAAGGTGTTGAGGGTCTTTGTATTTTTCTTCGATGGCCGGAAGCTCTTTTCCCAATTCGATGAGGTAGGCGTATTTATCCATCCAGTCGTCAAACATCCAAAACTCCCCAACAATG
>CAZKGB010000207.1:0-5157 GCA_964551935.1 uncultured Lentimicrobiaceae bacterium
GACTCATCCCAAACCGTTTTGAGTTTGTTGGCTCTCGCCCTCGACAGAGGAATATACCTCTTTTGTGATTGACTGCTCAAATGTTTTTCGCGAAGCCCGCGATACTCTTCTTCGATGCTGTTAAGATAAATTTTGCGGTCGGCGGGAGAGAGTAATTTGCTGACCACATTGATGACTTTGGAGGCATCTTTTACATGGATGACCGGCTCGTCAAATTCGGGTTTGATTTTAACCGCCGTATGAACCGGCGAAGTGGTTGCCCCGCCAATTAACAGCGGCAGGCTGAGGTTTCTGCGTTTCATCTCTTTGGCCACATACACCATCTCTTCCAGCGAAGGGGTTATCAATCCGCTTAGCCCGATGATGTCGGCATTTTCCTTTTGAGCGATTTCCAATATTTTTTCCGCCGGAACCATCACTCCGAGGTCAATCACTTCGTAATTGTTACACGAAAGTACTACCCCCACAATGTTTTTACCGATGTCGTGCACATCGCCTTTTACCGTAGCCAGCACTATTTTTCCGGAGGTACTGTTGTCTGTTGCCAGCTTTTCCGCTTCGATATAGGGCAGCAGATATGAGACCGCCTGTTTCATCACGCGGGCACTTTTTACCACCTGGGGCAAAAACATTTTACCGTCGCCAAACAGCTCGCCCACCACGTTCATGCCGGCCATCAGGGTTTGTTCAATTACATCAAGGGCACGGTTTGCTTTCTGACGGGCTTCCTCCACATCCTGTTCCAGATATTCGGTAATGCCTTTTATCAGGGCATGTTTTAATCGTTCTTCTACCGGTTGGTTTCGCCATTCCTGCTGCTTTTTCTCTTTGGCTGAACCCTGATTTTTGATGGTTTCGGCATACATCAACAATCGTTCGGTGGCATCTTTGCGTCGATTCAGTACCACATCCTCCACGAGATTCCGCAGGTCTTCCGGAATTTCATCGTAAACCTGTAACATGCCGGGGTTGACGATACCCATATCCATGCCGGCTTTAATGGCATGATACAGAAAAACCGAGTTCATGGCTTCGCGCACCGTATTGTTACCCCGGAAGGCAAACGAGAGGTTGCTCACCCCGCCGCTCACCTTGGCATAGGGCAGATTTTCTTTGATCCATTTTACCGCATTAATGTAGTCAACGGCATAATTGTTATGCTCCTGAATGCCGGTGCCTATGGCCAGAATGTTAGGGTCGAAAATAATATCTTCGGGCGGAAAATTGATTTTATTCACCAGCAAATCGTAGGCCCGTTGGCAGAGGACAATTTTATCCCGGTAGGTGGCCGCCTGTCCTTTTTCATCAAAAGCCATCACCACGAGGGCGGCTCCGTAGTTTTTAACCTTTTCGGCTTTTTCCAAAAAGTCGGCTTCTCCGTTTTTAAGACTTAACGAGTTAACGATTCCCTTTCCTTGTACACATTTCAATCCCGCTTCAATCACTTCCCATTTGGAAGAGTCGATCATGATAGGTAGTCTGGCGATTTCGGGTTCGGAGGCAAGCATGTGCAGAAATTTCACCATCTCTTTTTCGGCATCCAGCATGCCATCGTCCATGCTTACATCCAGCACTTGCGCACCGCCTTCCACCTGATGACGGGCAATGGAAAGGGCTTCTTCATATTTTCCTTCCCTAATCAGGCGGGCAAATTTTCGCGATCCGCTCACGTTGGTACGTTCGCCAATGTTGATGAAATTTCGCTGCTTGTCAACCACAACAGGTTCCAGTCCGCTAAGTTCGGTAACATGATTTGTCGCCGGCACCTCCCTCCGGTTGGCAAGGGCAGCCTCTTGGGCAATCTTACGAATATGGTCGGGAGTGGTGCCGCAGCAGCCCCCCACGATGTTGACAAATTTGTTATCCAGAAAATCTTTAATGTGCCTGCCCATCACCTCCGGGGTTTCGTCGTACTCGCCAAATTGGTTGGGCAACCCGGCATTGGGATAGACACTCACCGGAAAGGGAGCTTTTTTTGACAGCTCGGCAAGGTGAGGGCGCAACTGTTCGGCTCCCAGCGAGCAGTTCAACCCCACGCTCAACAGGTCGATATGCGAAACCGATGTAAGGAAAGCCTCCAGTGTTTGTCCCGACAAGGTGCGGCCGCTGTTGTCGCTGATGGTTCCCGACACCATAACGGGAATTTTGCGTCCTTTGGTTTTCATTAAATCATTCACGGCCATCAGGGCGGCTTTGGCGTTAAGGGTATCGAACACGGTTTCGATCAGTAAAATATCGGCTCCGCCATCCAGCAGGGCTGTTGCCTGTTCCAAATAGTTTTGATAGAGTTCATCGAAACTGATGTTTCTGAAACCGGGGTCACCCACCTCGGGCGACATGGAGGCGGTTTTGTTGGTAGGGCCCATGGCTCCCGCCACGTAACGGGGTTTATGGGGATTGGCAAGGGTGAATTTTTCGGCAGCTTTTTTGGCAAGTTTTGCCGCTTCGCGGTTTATTTCATAAACATAATCTTCCAGGCCGTAATCGCTTTGTGAAACACGAGTTCCATTGAAGGTGTTGGTTTCGATGATGTCGGCACCCGCTTCGAGGTACTCTTCATGAATTTTTTGAATAATTTGTGGTTGGGTAAGGCAAAGAATATCGTTGTTTCCTTTTTGAAGAATGGTAACATCTTTAAATCGTTTTCCTCTGTAATCTTTTTCTTCCAGCTTGTAACGCTGAATCATGGTGCCCATGGCACCATCCAGCACCAGCACACGGGTTTCCAACAATTTTTTTATATCCGGCTTTTTTATTGACATAGTCGTTTTATTAAAGTTAAACTTTATGCTGAATGCGGGTTATGCCCGTGCCTGCTTCAATGAAAAACAACGAATCATCAGCATTTAAATTTATCATCTTCCGGATTATTTACCGGAACCGGGTATTGGCACCTTGCTTTTAGAGGCAGGTTGCCAGGACTTCATTGAGCCCGGTCTCTTCATCCTTCTATATAAATTCAAATGCCTCACAATAGAGAGAATTTGAATTGAGAGGCAAAGATAGGGAAAATTTTTTTGTCGGGGGAAATGGTATAATGATACAATGATACAATGGTACAATGGTATAATGGGGAAATGGTATAATGGTATAATGATACAATGATACAATGATATATTGGGTTCGTTTTATACTTAAGACGGGGATGGTACATAAATACCTAAACATGGTGATAGAGTATATATGAAGTATATCTATTTTTGTTGTATATTTATAGGCTCTTATATTTTAATCTATTACGAACCATTATGAATGACAAACAGCAACACATTGTAGTACTTGGAGGTGGCTTTGCCGGAGTTGAATCGGTTTATCATCTGAGCAAATTAGGACATAAAGTAACCTTGGTTTCGGACAGGGAATACTGTTTTATCTATCCCATATCTATTTGGATTCCTGTTGGAAAAATTAAATTTGATGACGTTAAACTTCCTCTGAAAGATCTTCAGAAGGTGCATAAGTTTAATCTGATTATCGACAAAGTGGAGTCGATTGTTTCAAAGGAAAACAAAGTTATTCTTTCAAAACAAACCATCGAATACGATTATTTAATCATTGCCTTTGGAAGTAGTAAGTTGGCCATTGAAGGAATGCGTGAGCATACTTTTTCAACCTGTGGTAAACCGGACAGCTTGCTGAAAATGAAAGCAAAAATAGATGCCTTACTTGAAAAGGGGCATGGCAAGATTGCGGTTGGTTTTGGCGGAAATCCTAAGTCTCCTACAGGTGTCAGAGGAGGCCCGGCTTTTGAAATGCTTTTTAATTTGGTAACCCTTTTAAAGGAGAAAAAACTCTACGATAAGTTTCAATTAACCTTTTTTGCTCCCATGAAAGAACCCGGAGCACGAATGGGTGGTGAAGGGCTTAAAATGTTGAGCCGGATGTACAAAAAGCATGAGATTGATGAAAAAATTGGTGTTCCGATTAAAAGGTTTGAAAAAGGGAAGGTTATTTTTACGGATGATACGGTGTTGGAAAGCGACCTGATTATCTACACCCCTTCTGGGACAGGCCATCCGGTTCTTCAGAACTCCGATTTGCCGTTATCGGTTGACAACAATGTGTTGGTTGACGGATATTGCAGGGTTAACGGCCCACAAAAAAATGTTTATGCCGCCGGAGATGTTACCCGTCTGGAAGGACCCAAGTGGATTGCCAAGCAGGGTCATATTGCTGAAATTATGGCAAAATATGCTGTGTATAATATTAACAATGCCATAATAGGAAATCCGAAACGTAAAGGTTATCCCAACCATTTAAATATTATTTGCGTGATGGATGCCGGTAATGGTGCCATCTTTACATTACGTAAATGGAATAAGGAAAGAATAATACCTATGCCCACTTTTGGCCATTGGATTAAAAAAGCCTGGGGCCATTACTGGAAGTTGTCGAAGCTAAAAAAGTTACCGAGATTACCCGGTATGTAAAGCAACAAAGAATCTCTTTATTGACACGGCTCTATATTTAATTTTTTTACTTTTGTAGCTCTTTTTAAAAAGGCTAACCAATAGTTTACGCTGCTATTTGCCTGAAATGAGTTGGTTTTCAAAATGAGCTAAAAAATAAAATTATGTTGAAAAGGCTCTGTGTTATTGTGGTTTTTTGGGGAATATTATCGCAACAACTGTTTTCGCAACATTCTGAACCTTCTGTACTCAAAGCCTATAAAATTAACAAAAGTATAAAGTTTGATGGTGTTCTTTCGGAACCTGCATGGCAACAGGCGATGCACATTAGTAATTTTACTCAGCGTGATTTGAATTTTGGCGATCCTGTTACCGAACGTACTGAAACGGCGATATTATATGATAATAACACACTTTATATTGGTGTGTGGTGCTACCAAAAAGATCCTTCTAAGATTGTGGCAAAAAACCTGAACCGTGATTTTGATTACGAATCGGATGATAATTTTCAAATCATTATAAGTCCGTTTAACGATAATCGTAACGGATATCTTTTTGTAATTAACCCCAACGGAGCCAGGGCTGATGTACAAGTTTACGGAGGTGAGGATGGCAATGAAGACTGGAATGGTGTTTGGGATTGTAAAACTACCATTACCGGTGAAGGATGGTTTGCCGAGATATACATTCCGTTTACAACCCTGCAGTTTAAAAAGGGCTCGGTACTAAACTGGGCCATTAATTTTGA
>CAZKGB010000208.1:0-5061 GCA_964551935.1 uncultured Lentimicrobiaceae bacterium
GATAATATAAAAACTCAAACAAAAATTAATATTAACTCAAACTAAGCCCGTATTTCTGTTTCCTTTGTTACTCTTCAACTCAGAGTGACAATACCACGTGCCCCTTTGTCATCCTGAGCTTGGTGGGTTTCCCAGGTGGCAACTTACCCCGCAGACAAAAGGGAATCCTGTTTCATTTTTAGAGATGCCTCCTCCCTAAGGTCATCGGGATGACGAAGAAAGGAAAGGAAGTCCGAAGGGTAGCAGTACCTTGACTCGCCTCCGCATTACGCTTTTGCGTTTGTTGGAGGCGTCAGTGGTATAAAATATTCAGTTTTTCAGCTGCGGGTGGTTGCCTATTAACACATCAATAGATGTAGATTCTTTTAATTGTTTCTAAATTATCAACAGGCCTCTATTTAAACTGTTTCCAGATAATAATCTTAACCATCAACATATCAAATCATAAAGTTTCGGTAGGATTATACTAAACATCTATTTATAACAATATATCGATAAATCAACATCCGGAAGGCTGCCCCCCGTGGGTACAGGTACTTCT
This sequence comes from uncultured Lentimicrobiaceae bacterium, assembly GCA_964551935.1. Taxonomy (GTDB): domain Bacteria; phylum Bacteroidota; class Bacteroidia; order Bacteroidales; family F082; genus B16-G9. The sequence goes on from CAZKGB010000208.1 coordinate 542, forward strand.
TCATACCATAAAAATTTTATTTTTGTGGTACATTGAAAATGGTTCGATTAAAGTAATTACAAACAAAAACTTTCAATCGTGAATATAATCTTAATAGCAATTCTTGCTTTGGGGGGAATCGGTCTTGTTTCGGCGATAATCCTCTATTTTGTTGCCTCTAAGTTTAAGGTTTATGAAGACCCTAAAATTGATGAAGTGGAAGAGGTTCTCCCTTCGGCAAATTGTGGTGGTTGCGGATTTCCGGGCTGTCGTGCTTTCGCCGAAGCAACGGCCAAAAAAGCAAAAGAAGAAAAAAATCTTGAAGGCCTGTTCTGTCCTGTAGGCGGTAACGAGGTGATGCAAAAAGTTGGCGAAACACTGGGCTTGGAAATAGAAGCCAAGGACCCGATGATTGCCGTGGTTCGTTGCAACGGTTCGCATGCCAACTCTCCCGGAAAGGTGCAATACGAGGGGGTTTCTTCCTGTTCGTTCGCGCATGCGCTCTATGCCGGTGAAGGCGGTTGCCAGTTTGGCTGCCTCGGGCTTGGCGACTGCGTGGATGCCTGTGAGTTTGATGCCATTCACATGAGTGAGGAACGAGGCCTTCCCGAGGTTAACGATAAATGTACTGCCTGCGGTGCTTGTGTGGAAGCTTGTCCGCGCGACATCATCGAGCTGCGTAAACGCGGCCCGAAAGAAAAACGGATTTTTGTTTCGTGTGTTAATAAAGAAAAAGGGGCCGTGGCCATTAAAAACTGTTCGGTGGCCTGTATCGGGTGTGGTAAATGCGAAAAGGTTTGTGAGTTTGATGCCATTACCATCACCAGTTTCCTCTCGTACATAAATTTCGATAAATGTAAGCTTTGCCGCAAATGCGTGGAAGTTTGCCCCACCAACTCCATTTGGGAAGTAAACTTTAAACCGCGCAAACCGAAAGCTGAAAAACTTGCTGAAAAGAGTGCTGAAGCAACCAAACCAATTGATGTAACAAAGGGTAAAGTGGCTGTTGATAATAATAACGATAATCAAAATAAATCCGGCAACCGCCGGAAATAAATCCGAAGATAAATGGGATTGCTTAAAACATTTAAAATAGGAGGTGTCCATCCGGCGGAGAACAAGCTTTCGGCGCAGGTTCCCATTGAGAAACTCCCCATTCCGAAAAAGGTGTTTGTGCCGTTGGGCCAAAATCTTGGCGCTCCTTCAAAAGCGTTGGTAAAAAAAGGGGATGAGGTTAAAACGGGACAACTGATTGCCACGGCCGGCGGCTTTATCGGCTCCAACATTCATTCACCGGTTTCAGGAAAGGTGTTTAAAATTGATGTGGTACTCGACTCATCGGGTTTTCGCCGTCCGGCTGTTATCATTAACGTTGATGGCGACGAATGGATGGAAGAAATCGACCGGAGTAGTGACATCGTCAGGGAAATCAATGCCACTTCCGAAGAGATTATTAATAAGGTAAAGGATGCCGGAATTGTGGGGATGGGAGGAGCTACCTTTCCAACCCAGGTAAAGTTAACACCTCCTCCCGGTAAAACGGCTGAGTTTTTAATCATAAACGGGGTTGAATGCGAACCCTATCTTACTGCCGACCACCGGGTGATGCTGGAAAGAGGCGAGGAACTTCTTATCGGTACTCATATTTTAATGCGGGCATTAAAGGTTACCAAAGGATTTATCGGCATCGAAAACAATAAACCCGACGCCATTGCCCATCTTTCCGGGTTGGCAAAAGATTATAAAGGGATAGAAATAGTTCCGCTCAAAGTAAAATATCCGCAAGGCGGCGAAAAACAACTGATAAAAGCGGTTGTTAGTCGCGAAGTACCTTCGGGAAAACTACCCATTGAGGTGGGATGCGTGGTTCAAAATGTAGGGACAACCCTGGCGGTTTACGAAGCTGTTCAGAAAAATAAACCGTTGTTTGAAAGGGTGGTAACCGTTACCGGTAAAGGGGTTTCAAAGCCTTCAAACTTTTTGGTCAGGATAGGAACTCCCATTGGTGAACTCATTGAAGCCGCCGGTGGTATTCCCGATGACACGGGTAAAGTTATCGGTGGCGGGCCCATGATGGGAAAAGCGTTGCTTTCGGTCGATGCTCCGGTTGTTAAAGGAACGTCGGGCATTTTGCTGATGCGTAAAGCTGAAGCTCACCGGAAACCCGAGCAGTCGTGTATCCGCTGTTCAAAATGTACTTATGTATGTCCGATGGGGCTTGAACCCTATTTGCTGTCGAGAGTATCAAAATTGGGTAATTTCGAAATGGCAGAAAAAGAGCGGATAATGGATTGCATTGAATGCGGTTCGTGCCAGTACACCTGTCCGGCAGCCATTCCGTTGCTCGACTACCTCCGGCTGGGGAAAAACAAAACAGGTCAGATAATCAGGAGCAGAAACAAGAAATAGAATTAATTATGAATAGGTTTACGGTTTCGGGGTCTCCGCATGTGCATGGAGAGTATTCTACACCCAAGATAATGTATGGCGTAGTAATTGCCATGATTCCGGCCATGCTGGTCTCTGTCTGGTTTTTCGGATTAGATGCTATGCGCGTGCTGGTGCTGGCTGTTGCGGCAAGTATCTTTTTTGAATGGGTTATTCAAAAGTACCTTATTAAAGGTTCTATTACCATTACCGACGGTTCGGCACTGGTAACAGGTATTTTACTTGCCTTTAACGTGCCTTCCAATTTACCTTCCTGGATGGTGATTGTCGGGGCACTTGCTGCCATCGGCATGGCAAAAATGTCGTTTGGCGGACTTGGTAAAAATATATTTAACCCGGCGCTGGTCGCGCGTGTTTTTCTGTTAATATCCTTTCCGGTGGAGATGACCTCGTGGCCAAAACCACATGCTATTTCCAAAGGGTTTGCCGATGTTATTACCGGGCCAACCCCGTTGGGAATTGTAAAAGAAGGGGTGAGGGCAGGTAAAACCATGTCGGAATTAAAACCCGAACTACCCGATTATGTTCAGGATTTGGTAGGGCAGATGGGCGGTTCAATGGGTGAAGTATCGGCCTTTGCTTTGTTGCTGGGCGGCTTTTATATGCTTTGGAAAAAGATAATTACCTGGCATATTCCGGTGGCGGTTTTGGGCACTGTTGCCCTGTTTACCGGTATCTTATGGGGATTTAAACCTGAAAGTTACGCCGACCCCGCGTTCCATTTGTTAACAGGCGGTTTGATGTTGGGGGCCATCTTTATGGCTACCGATATGGTTACTTCTCCCATGACCCATGGCGGACAGTTGGTGTTTGGTGTCGGTGTGGGTATCCTCACGGTGCTTATTCGTGTTTGGGGTGCCTATCCCGAAGGGGTTTCGTTTGCCATCTTATTGATGAATGCCGTGGTTCCGCTTATAAACAAAGGATTTAAACCCGGTAGATTTGGCGATAGACCCGGGGTAAAAATTGAAGCTTAACTTGTAAAACTTGTAACAATGGGATCAAAAAGAGAATCCACATTTATTAATATGGTCATCACACTTTTCGTGATTGCCGCGGTGTCGGCCGGTATTTTGGGTGGCGTTTATGTTTTAACCAAAGAGCCTATCGCCATTGCCAAAAGGAAGAAACAAGAAAAAGCCATTAAGATGGTGTTGCCTGCTTTCGATACGCTGGAGAGCATGAAAGTTCCCGATGCCAGGGGAGATGACTCGCTTCTTTTTACCTATGCCAAAAAGGAGGGTAAAGTGATAGGCGTTGCCGTTAACACCTTTTCCGATAAGGGGTTTGGCGGTCTTGTTTATCTGATGGTGGGTTTTTTACCTGATGGAACCATCAATAACACGGCAGTTTTGTCACATGCTGAAACTCCCGGACTCGGTACAAAAATGAGTTCCCCCGGATTTAAAGATCAGTTTAACGGGAAGAATCCCTCCAAATTTATTTTGAAGGTAACGAAAGATAAGGGTGATGTGGATGCCATTACGGCGGCTACCATCAGCTCACGTGCCTTTTGCGATGCAGTGGACAGGGCTTATCAAACATTTAAAAAAGAATTCAATCAATAATAACAATGCTTAAATGTGAAAATGCATGAATGCGAGAATAAAACCAGCAAGCGATGACTGAAAAGGAGCAATTTATTGAACAACTTAAAAGGCGAACAAAGAAGTTAGCGGTTGATGTAATACATTTATGCAGTTCCCTCAAAAATGTGAAGGCATCGGATGTGGTTACTTATCAACTTGTAAAATCATCGTCATCGGTTGGTGCTAATTATCGTGCAGCATGTCGAGCCCGGTCAAAGAAAGAGTTTTATAGCAAAATATGTATTGTTGTTGAAGAAGCTGATGAAACAGAATACTGGTTGGAAATAATTAATGATGCCGGGCTAACCAATAAGACTGATGAATTAAACCGACTTATAGCTGAATCAAATGAAATAACTAAAATAATGGCAAAAGCAAAAGATACAACGTACAAAAATAAATAATGAAACATGGTATTTTATATTAGTCATAAATCATTCAAGCATTCAAGCATTCAAGCATTCAAGCATTTAAGCATTCACGCATTTAAGCATTTACGCATTT
>CAZKGB010000209.1:0-5037 GCA_964551935.1 uncultured Lentimicrobiaceae bacterium
ACATCTGCTCAAAGATTTTTCATTAACAGTGAGGATACTGTTGTCAATGTGCCATTTAATGCAACCATTAAAATAGTGTCAGGTAACTCGATTGAGCCGACTCTTTTCAAAAACCCGAACTACGGTTTTTTCGATTTCAGTAAACTAACATTTCCGTTATCGTTACGAAAATGGAAGGAAGGCGATCGCTTTCATCCTTATGGAATGAAGGGTTCGAAGTTGGTTAGCGATTTTTTTACCGATTTGAAGCTGTCGCTTTTTGAAAAAGAAGATATTTGGTTGTTGGAATCGGGTGGCTTTATTGTTTGGATAGTCGGATACCGAATTGCTGAGCCTTTTAAGGTTACCGAAAACACGGCGAAAGTGTTTTCAATCAAATTAACAAAATAAGATTGCTTGTAAGAGTGCAACATTCGTAAATATGCCGTTGTCAAGAAGTATTAACGTGAAGAAGAGAAAAATTATCTTTGTAAAAAATGGATTGATTTATGAAACATATAAATATTAAAGTGCTTGTTTATATCCTGTTAGGGATGGTTTTGTCGATGCCGTTTTCCGGTTTGAAAGCGCAAATACTGGAGCCTGTAAAATGGTCTTTTTCCAGCAATAAGATTACGGATAACGAATACGAACTGGTTTTTGCAGCCACCATCGACTATAAATGGCATCTCTATTCGCAGGACATCCCCATGTCGCCGCCGGCAACCACGTTTCATTTTAATAAAAACGATGATATCGAGTTGCTTGGAAAAGTTACCGAAGACACTTCATCGGTCATTGAAGAGTATGACCCCAATTTTGAAATGAAACTAAAGTTTTACGCCAACAAGGCTGTTTTCAAACAAAAGGTCAAATTGCTAAAGCCTCAGGCTGAAGTAACGGGTTCGTTGGAGTTTATGAGTTGTGATGACACCAAGTGCTTGCCACCAACGGATATGGATTTTAGTTTTTCTTTAAAAAAATCGAATGGTGAAGCCGGAAATGCTACTCCACAAAGTCAGGTTTTAGAGCCGGTTAAATGGGATTTTAAAGCGGAGAAAACCGGTGATAAAAAATTTAATCTCTTTTTTACGGCCCACATCGATAAGGGGTATCACCTTTATTCGTTAACCATTCCCGAGGACGGTCCGTTACCTACCGAGTTTAGCTTTGAAAAGTCGAATAAATTCAAGTTAATCGGTAAGCCTGTGGAGGTTACCAAACCCATCGAAGAGTATGACGATGTGTTTGAAATGAAAATTAAGTTTTTTGAAAATGAAGCGGTTTTTAAACAAGCTGTTGAACTCATCTCCGATGACAGCAACATTCCGGTAACCGGCGAAATTGCATACATGACCTGTAACGAAACCGGATGTGTGGCACTCTATCAGGATATTGAGTTTCACTTTAACGGAAAAACCAATCAGGTAATTGGTGTTGACGATGACAACAGTGTTAAAACAGAAGAAGCTTCCATCACGGTTGCTGATGATGACTCTGACATCACGGGGGCTAAAAAGGGGCTGTGGGGATTTTTCTTTTTCTCTATTGTGGGTGGACTGCTGGCTATTTTAACTCCCTGCGTGTTTCCCATGATACCTATGACCGTTTCCTTTTTTATGAAAGAGGGCGACCAAAAGGCCAAGGGCAGGTTTGAAGCCGTTGTGTACAGTTTAAGTATAATTATAATTTATACGTTTATCGGATCAATACTCGCTGTTGCCGCGGGACCTAATATTGCCAACTGGTTAAGCACGCACTGGATTCCCAATGTGTTCTTTTTCTTGATATTTATGTTTTTTGCAGCCTCCTTTTTTGGTATGTTCGAAATAACACTGCCCCATTGGTTAATTAATAAAAGCGATCAGAAAGCCGATAAAGGGGGTATCATGGGGCCTGTATTCATGGCCTTAACACTGGTGTTGGTTTCGTTTAGCTGTACAGGGCCCATTGTCGGTTCCATTTTAGTTGCTTCCGCCGGAGGAGCTGTTTTAAAACCCATTATTGGTATGCTTGGCTTTTCATTGGCCTTTGCTGTTCCTTTCGGGTTGTTTGCCTTTTTCCCGTCGTTGCTAAATAGTCTGCCAAAATCGGGCGGATGGCTTAACTCGGTGAAAGTGGTGCTGGGATTTTTAGAACTGGCACTGGGATTAAAATTCCTCTCCATTGCCGATCAAACGTATCATTGGGGAATCCTCGACCGGGAAGTGTATCTTGCCTTTTGGATAGTGATATTCCTGTTGATGGGCTTTTACCTTTTAGGTAAGATAAAGTTTGCGCACGATTCGGATGTACCTTTCGTATCGGTGCCCAGGTTAGTTTTGGCCATCATTACTTTTTCCTTCGTGGTGTACATGATACCGGGTATGTTTGGCGCTCCGCTGAAAGCATTATCGGGTTATCTTCCACCCCTGGCAACCCACGACTTCGACCTTAACAAGGTTATACGCGATAATGTGAAACTCTATTCAGGATCAGAATCCGGTAACGATATTAAAGAAACTTGTGAAACACCCAAGTATCACGAATTTCTTCACCTGCCCCACGGCCTTGAAGGTTACTTCGATTACGATCAGGCAGTGAAATGCTCCAAAGAGCAAAACAAACCTATCTTTATCGACTTTACCGGCCATGGCTGCGTTAACTGCCGCGAGATGGAAGCCAATGTCTGGTCAGACCCGGCCGTGCTTAAAAGACTTCGCGACGATTTCATCGTGCTGGCTATGTATGTTGACGATAAAACAAAATTACCTGAAAACGAATGGATAACCTCATCGTACGATAACAAGGTTAAAAAAACCATCGGTAAAAAATCGGCTGATTTTCAAATCAGTAAATTTGGTGTTAACGCGCAGCCTTATTACGTTTTAATGAATTCCGACGGTGAAGTGCTTACCAATCCTCGTGCTTACAATCTTGATGTGGATGCTTTCGTTAAGTTTTTGGATGAGGGAAAGAAAAATTTCAAGCTAAACAAAGGAATCAAGAACATCAATAAGTAGTGCGTTAGAACTTGATTTTTACCGTTTCCACTCAAATAACCAGTTAAACCGGGTGTCAATCAATTCTCAACAAAAAAAAGCCTACGGGTTGGCACTTCTTGTGGTGCTGCTTTGGTCAACCATTAGTTCGGCCTTTAAAATCACCTTGCGCTTTTTGCCGTTTGAAGCGTTGGTATTTTGGTCGGTGCTAAACGGAGTATTGGTTTTAACCCTGGTAAATCAGCTTGGCAAGCAGCCATTGCGTTTTACAACCTTAACCGGAAAAAACTACTTGTCTTCAGCTTTAATGGGTTTCTTTAACCCGTTTTTATATTACCTGGTATTAATTAAAGCCTACGATTTACTGGAAGCTCAGGTTGCCGGTACCTTAAACTATTTTTGGCCTATCGTGCTGGTGCTGCTTTCCATGATTTTGCTCGGTCAAAAAATTAAAGCCGGTGGGCTGATAGCCATTTTTATAAGCTTTTTGGGAATTGTTATCATTAGCACGGGCGGGAACCCTTTCAGTTTTCATTTTACCAACACGCTTGGCGTTGTTCTGGCTGTAACGAGTGCTTTTTTGTGGGCTGTCTACTGGATTTTAAATATGAAAGACCACCGGGAAGATACCGGCAAAATTTTACTCAACATGATGTTCGGCCTTGTTTATCTTGTGTTTTGGTTTTTAATACGAGGGCAGCTGCCACATATCCCAACCTATAAGGGGTATTTTGGAACACTGTATATCGGCATCTTTGAAATGGGGATTACTTTTGTAATCTGGCTAAAAGCCCTTAAACTCTCGTCGGATACGGCTAAAGTAAGCAACCTGATTTACTTGTCACCTTTTTTTGGTCTGTTTTGGATAAGCTTTATTGTGGGCGAAGCCATTCACCTTTACACTTTTATCGGGCTGGCATTTATTGTTGGAGGAATCCTGATTCAGGCAAAGTCTTGATGAGCTAACCTGTCAGATCGGCCAAAGCTCGCGGGTGAGCGATCTGACAGGTCGCCACCCTTGTTTCCTCTCACGGTATGCAACCGTGAGCAACGCACAAGCCTGCCTCGACCGTAAAAGAGATGATAACATTTTATTTTCGATTTCCGAAGGTGGTTTGCCATGTACGATTTGAACACAACCACCATTCCATTTCGCCCGATGCCAGGAGGGCAAATGATGCAAGAAGTACAAATGACAGCGTAGCGGACGACCATCTCTCTTTCCAACATTCTTGCTACCTTTGCCGCATGATAATTATTGATGATGTATTGGTGAGTGATGAGGTAAAGGATATCTATTTTGCCTGCAATTTAAAAGCTTGTCATGGCGACTGTTGTGTAGAGGGTGACGCCGGTGCGCCGCTCGAAGAAGAGGAGATTTCAATACTGGAAGATTATATTGATGATATCAAACCTTACATGTCGAAAGAGGGCCTTGATGTAGTTGAGAAGAATGGTGTTTTCGATTACGATATCGATGCCGAATATGTAACCCCGTTAGTAAACGACCGTGAATGTGCGTTTGTTTATTTTGAAAAAGGAGTGGCTTTATGCGCCATTGAAAAGGCATGGCTCGAGGGAAAGATAAATTTTCAAAAACCGGTCTCTTGTCATCTGTACCCCATTCGGATAGATAAAGTTGGCGACAAGCAAGCGGTAAACTACAACCGCTGGTCCATTTGTATTCCGGCACTTAAAGCGGGCCGTGAGGCCGGTGTTCCTCTGTATCAATATCTAAAAACACCCCTTATCCGAAAGTTTGGAGAAGAGTGGTATAATAAGTTAGTGGAGGCAATCGAAAAATAGGGCCTGGTTATTTAAATTCGCTTAAACGCTCCTGCGGTTATTGGGGGAGTTTGCTTCACAGGCTTATCCCGATAACTATCGGGTGATAACTATCGGGACGCAAATTAGTTTCTCCGGAATGTGGTTTTGGAGTATTAGGGTACGTGTTTCAAAACAAAGCAGCTAATTTCCGAGGGAGGCACGACTGAGGGATTTTCCTGAGTACCGGCCTGCCCCTTAGGCAAAAGGGAGTTCAGTCGATAATAGTAGGGGATTCCTCCTCCTGCGTCGT
>CAZKGB010000210.1:0-5014 GCA_964551935.1 uncultured Lentimicrobiaceae bacterium
ACCTTCCAATATCGAAAAGGAGGTTCCTGTGGTTGGGTTTGTATCGCACATGGATACTGCCCCGGATGCTTCCGGTGAAAATGTTAACCCTCAGTTTATTGAAAATTACGATGGTTCCGATATCCCGTTGGGAAACAATGCGGTGTTGTCACCTTCTGATTTTCCGGAGTTACTCGAATACTTGGGGCAAACCATCATTACTACGGATGGTACAACCCTGCTGGGAGCCGACGATAAAGCCGGTGTGGCTGAAATTATGACTGCGATAGAATACCTCGTTAGCCATCCCGAGATAAAACACGGCACTGTTAAAATTGGCTTTACCCCTGATGAAGAGATAGGTCGCGGTGCTGACAAATTTGATGTGAAGCGCTTTGGTGCCGATTTCGCCTATACCATCGACGGGGGAAGAGTCGGAGAGTTGGAGTATGAAAATTTTAACGCCGCTGGCCTTACCGTCAAGTTGTTTGGCAGGAATGTTCATCCCGGTACCGCTAAAAACCAAATGATAAATGCCATTACCCTTGGCGTGGAATACGACCGTACACTTCCTCATAACCAGCGCCCTGAGTACACTGAAAACTATGAAGGCTTTTTTCACCTGATGGATTTTCAGGGAACGGTTGATAGTGCCACCTTGCGCTATATCATTCGTGATCACGATAAAGAAAAGTTTGAACAAAAGAAGATGCTGGCTAAAAACAGTGCCGACTTTTTAAACCAAAAATATGGTAAGGAGGTTGTGGTGGTGGAGCTGAAGGATCAGTACTTCAATATGAAAGAGAAGATAGAACCGGTTAAATATATTGTAGATATTGTAGAGCAGGCCATGATTGACGCCGGCGTAGAGCCAATAAAAAAACCGATTAGAGGTGGTACCGATGGTTCCAAACTATCGTTTATGGGTCTGCCAACTCCCAATATCTTTACCGGTGGACACAACTTCCATGGTATTCATGAGTATATTCCTGTCTCTTCGATGGAGAAGGCGGTAGAGGTTATTGTAAACGTGATTAAAAACGTAACCACGCTGGAAAAATAGCCGGCGCTTTTTTTTCTGTTTAGAATTTTAAAATGTAGCATTTGGAATTTGTTTTTTGATATTTGATATTTCCGGCTTATCCAGGTTAGGAATTAGCTTGTCGTAGTTCGTTTGATATTGTTTTTGCTGTCGGAAAGGGTGAAATGGAAGTTTTACTGCTTCCAATAATTTATTCTTTATCTTTGCATTAAATAGCTGAAAAATGAGATTTGTAATATTTAAAACTCCCAAGCCTAAAAAGTTTCATATCGTAGCCAGGTATCACAATCCCGAGCTGGAACGTATGCGCAAGCGACGTGCTGAGATGGGGTACGAAGAGGCTGTTTCGCACGACGAAGAGTTACGAATGAAAATGCGCAGACGATGGAAAGGAGAAAAAGAAGAGGAGCAGTTTCAAAGCTTTGGCATCTCCAGGCGGATCTCTTTTTTGGTGTATGCTACCCTGATTCTGGGAGGGGTTTATTTAATATTTTTTACCGATTTTATCGACAAACTGTTGTTGGTGTTTGGTGTTGGAAAAGTAAAATAGAGAGATTAGAGTGTTATGTCGGATATCATCAAATTACTTCCTGATTCTGTTGCCAATCAAATAGCTGCCGGCGAGGTGATACAGCGTCCTGCCTCAGCGGTGAAAGAGCTTCTGGAAAATGCCGTGGATGCCGGGGCTACTTCCATTGACCTGGTTATTAAAGAAGCGGGCAAAACCCTTATTCAGGTTATCGACAACGGCTGTGGGATGAGTGCTATGGATGCACGGATGAGCTTTGAACGTCATGCAACTTCTAAAATAAAAAAAGCCGAAGATCTTTTTGCCATTCGTACCATGGGGTTCCGTGGCGAAGCGCTGGCTTCCATCGCTGCCATCGCGCAGGTGGAGATGAAGACGAGGCCCATGGAAGAAGAGTTAGGAACATGTTTGATTATGGAAGGCTCACAGGTTAAAAGTCAGGAACCCTGCCCGTGTAAACCGGGTACCGGCATTGCCGTAAAAAACCTCTTTTATAATGTGCCTGCCCGTCGCAATTTTCTTAAATCCAATACCGTGGAAACCCGGCATATCATCGAAGAGTTTACCAGGGTGGCATTGGTAAATCCGGAAATCGCTTTTGGTATGACCCACAACGAGAAGCCTGTTTTCCGTTTGTCGAAAGGGACTCAAAAGGCACGCATTGTGGCCGTTTTTGGGAAAAACTATAACGAGCGGTTGTTGCCGGTTGAGCAGGAGGCTTCGCGTATAAAAATCAGCGGGTTTATTGTAAAGCCCGAGTTTGCACGTAAAACACGTGGCGAACAGTACTTTTTTGTCAACGGCCGGTTTATCAAACATCCCTATCTGCATCACGCTGTCGAAAATGCTTTTGCCGAGCTGTTGCCTTCCGATGCTTATGCATCCTATTTTATTAACATTGGCATTGACCCCTCCGACATTGATATCAACATTCACCCTACCAAAACGGAAGTCAATTTTCAGGATGCCAGATATGTGTATGCTGTGTTGCAGGCTGCCGTTAAACAGTCGGTGGGCAGGCATAGTCTTACACCTACCATCGATTTTGATAAAGACCCGGCAATTGATGCCATGTTTGCCAACCCCACGGGTGATGTCAGACAGCCTCAAATTACGGTAAACCCCGAGTATAATCCCTTTAATGAGAATCGGCAGAAGTCGGAGCCGGCCTATCGTCCGCAAGCTCCCAAAGGAGATAAAAACTGGGAAAAGCTTTTTCAAACCGATGATAATACACCATCGCAACAGCAGCTTATTGAGGATGAACAGCATCAGGAAAGCAACAAAATTGATGATAACCGTTTTTTTCAGGTGCACAACCGCTTTATTCTTACCAATGTACGTTCGGGATTAATGATTATCGATCAGCAAAAGGCTCACGAGCGTATTTTGTACGAGCAGTATCTTGGCGAGTTGGAAAATAAACAGGTTGTTTCGCAACAACAACTCTTTCCCATTACGCTGCAATTTCCTCCGGCGGATGCCGAAATTATCCGTTCATTAAAAGAACCGCTTAACATACTGGGGTTTACCTTCGATACCATAGGAAACAACGGATTTGTTTTTCAGGGTATCCCCGAAGGGATGAAAGAGTCGGATTTAGAAGGGGTGCTGGAAAAAATTATTGAGTCGGAAAAGAAAAAAACGGGCAACCTCAATGCCGATGTAAACACCACGCTGGCAAAGTCGCTGGCAGCACGATTGTCGGTTAAACCGGGTACTGCGTTAACGGCGTTGGAAATGGGCTCGATTTTTGACGGCCTTTTTGCTTGTCAGGTTCCCGAAGTAGCGCCCGACGGAAGCAACATACTTACCATTGTTGCGCTTACGGATTTAGAAAAATATTTAAAAGAAAAAGGAAAATAATATGTCGCAATATCGACCAACAGGATTTAGAATGCTTACGCCGGTGGTAAAAAACCTGCTGATTATTAATACACTGGTATTTCTTGCCACGCTTTCATTGCAAAAGGCAGGAATAGATCTTACTGCCATTTTAGGGCTTCACTATCCCGGGGCCGGCGATTTCAGAGCCTGGCAGTTTGTAACTTACATGTTTATGCATGGCGGCTTTACGCACATCCTTTTTAACATGTTTGCCCTGTGGATGTTTGGAAATGTTATCGAAAATGTATGGGGGCCAAAACGGTTTCTAACCTTTTATATGATAACAGGTATTGGTGCCGGGTTGACCTACATCGTCTGGATTTCGTTTTCCGTATCACCGCAGCTTAGCCTGATAAACCATGTTATCGAAGATCCTTCCATCAATAACCTGTCGGAACTGATATCAAACCATCGCTTTGCCGTTAGTCAGTACTCGGGTGCTATCTGGAGCGATTTCCTGCAGTTTCAGGATAATGTAAAAGCTTTTGAAATCAATCCGCATAATACGCTTGCTGCACAGAAAATTGTAACCTTTTTATCGGAGTATAAAGCCTATTTTCTTAATCAGCATGTGGTGGTTGGGGCTTCGGGAGCCGTTTTCGGTTTGTTGCTTGCCTTTGGCATGATGTTCCCGAATTCGCTTATTTATGTCTATTTTGCCATTCCCGTTAAAGCCAAATGGTTTGTGGTATTTTACGGGGCAGCCGAACTTTTCTCGGGTATTTATAATCGTCCCGGTGACAACGTGGCACACTTTGCCCATCTGGGTGGCATGCTGTTCGGGTATTTGGTGCTCTTGTATTGGAAAAAGAAAGGTATGTTGTATACTACCTGACAAAAAATTACGTATTAACTATTAAATCAACATTGGTAAGTTTTTTGATGTGCTTGCAGAAAAAATAATATGAGAGGCTATTATCAACAATCCGGAATGAACAGGGGAGAAGAACTAAAAAAGATCTTTTTCAGCAGCAATAATATGTCGCGGCTATTGCTGATAAATACAGCCGTTTTTGTAGCCGTTACCCTGATAAAGGTTTTTTTGTGGCTCTTTGGATATGCAGGTATCAACCCGGTAGTGGCGTGGTTTGCCGTTCCTTCCGATATTAATGAGCTATTGGTAAAACCGTGGACTGTTTTAACTTATATGTTTCTTCACGAAGGGTTTTTTCACCTGCTGGTAAACATGATTTTGCTCTACTTCGGAAGTATCTTGTTTTTGGAGTATCTGAGCCAGAAAAAGTTGCTTTTGACTTACCTGCTGGGAGGATTGGCAGGGGCGCTCTTTTTTATTGCAGCTTTTAACATTTTTCCCGCTTTTGATGCCATTAAACAGGGAGCTTATGCGCTGGGTGCTTCAGCCTCGGTATTGGCCATTTTTATTGCCATAGCCACCTACGTTCCCGATTATGTGGTGCATCTTTTCCTGTTTGGAAGGGTGAAGATGAAATACATTGCTATTGCTTTCGTGGCGATTGACTTGCTGAGTATTCAAAGCAATAACCCCGGGGGACATATTGCTCATTTAGGGGGTGCGCTTTGGGGATTTGTTTATGCGCTGTCGCTTAGAAGAGGCA
>CAZKGB010000211.1:0-4997 GCA_964551935.1 uncultured Lentimicrobiaceae bacterium
AAATAAGTTGGGCTTTCAGCCCGTTTTTTCTCAGATTCTTTTAGTGATAACGCGAAGATTATCTGCAGTTTGTCTCCTTTTAAATATTTAGACTTTAAACAACTTCATAGAATAAAACAGAGAAATACTCAAAAAAACTACAACCATTTTTTTGAATTGTCACGACTTACTCAATACAACCTCAGGCGTTGCATTCCAATACCCTTACTGAAAAATTCCAATCTGTTTTCCCGTGGTATAAATCTTTTCGATGGTGTATTCTATCTGATCTTTCGTGTGTGTCGACATCAACGAGAACCGCAGCAGGGAATGTTCGGGTGGCACGGCCGGCGAAATAACAGGGTTAACAAAAACACCTTGCTCCAGCAACATTTTGGTAAGGATAAAGGTTTTTTCATTGTCGCGAACATAAATGGGAATAATGGGTGTTTCCGATTTTCCAATATCTATTCCGTAATGGTTAAAGAGCTTTATCGAGAGGTCCGTGTTTTCCCACAAATGGTCAACAATTTCGGGTGTTTCTTCAATTACATCAAGGGCGGCAATTACCGAAGCTGTTGCTGCCGGAGGCAGACTGGCACTAAAAATAAAGCTGCGAGCCGTGTGACGCAAGAAGTCGATAACCTCCTTCGTGGCAGCAATAAAGCCCCCCACGGTTGCCAGCGATTTGCTAAAGGTGCCGGTAATAAGTTCTACATCATCGGTAACGCCAAAATGGTCAGCGGTTCCTTTTCCGTTTTTTCCCAAAACGCCTAAGCCATGCGCATCGTCAACCATAATAATCGCGTTGTATTTTTTAGCAAGGCCAACAATTTTATCAAGCTTGGCAATATCACCTTCCATACTAAATATGCCATCCATGATAATGAATTTCAGGTCGAAATCGGTTTGTTTGATAAGCACTTTTTCCAGCGATTCCATGTCGTTATGCTTATACTTATATACCTTACCAAAAGAGAGCCGTGTTCCGTCAATCAGCGAAGCGTGATCTTGTTCGTCAATAATGATACAGTCTTTTCGGCCGACAATTCCGCCGATGGCTCCCAGGTTTGTTTGAAAACCGGTAGAAAAAGTAATGGAGTCTTCTTTTCCCACAAAGTCGGCAAGTTTTTCTTCTAACTCCAGGTGTATATCCAATGTACCGTTTAAGAACCTCGAGCCGGCAGTTCCTGATCCGTATTTTTTAATGGCTGCAATGGCAGCCTCTTTTATTTTAGGATGGCTGGTTAATCCCAGGTAGTTGTTCGACCCAAACATTAACACTTTTTTTCCGTTTATTACAACCTCTTTATCTTGTCCAGACTGGAGAACCCTAAAATAGGGATACAACCCCGAATCTTTTACTCTTTGAGGTTCGCCAAAATTAATGGCTCTCTTTTGAAGTTCTGACATTTTATTTATTGTGTTAATTAACAATATTAAATCAAACGATATTGCTTGTTACATGAGCACCAAAAATAGGTATAATTTTGATTGTATTAAGAATTACTTAAATTTGACAGCTGTTAATAAATATCAAAATCATGATTACGATAAAAAAGGTCGAGAGTAAAAAGGCATTAAATCAGTTTATTGATTTCCCTTTTAGACATTATAAGAACGATGAAATGTATGTTCCGGAGTTGAGAATTATGACAAAGGAAACTCTGGACAGAAAGAAAAATCCTTTTTTTAAGCATGGTGAAGCCGATTATTTTTTAGCTTACAACGACCAAGGAGAAGTGGTGGGCAGAATTGGCGCCATAACCAATCAGGCTTATGTTGATCATTGGAAAGAGAATTGGGGTTTTTTTGGTTTTTATGAGGCCATTGAAGACAAAGAGGTTACCAAAGCACTTTTTGACACGGCCATTGCCTGGTTAAAAGATAAAGGTGTTGAAGGAATGTATGGTCCCATGAATCCTTCTACCAACGACCCCTGTGGCACACTAATCGAAGGTTTTGATACCCCTCCTTTTGTAATGATGACTCATAATAAGGAGTATTACGATAAAATGTTTTTAGATTACGGCCTGGAAAAAAGAATGGATTTGCTGGCCTGGTATCTTCGCGATACTAAAATCCCGGAACGGATGCTCTCGTTAAGTGCCAAAATTGAAGAACGGCTTAAATCGCAGGGCATCATAATCCGCCCGGTTGATTTTAAAAACATGAAAGATGAAATACCAAAAATCAGGCATATCTACAACGAAGCCTGGAAAGATAATTGGGGTTTTATTCCCATGACCGAAGATGAGTTTATGGCTCTGGCCAAAGAGCTAAAAATGATAACCACTCCCGATTTAGTATTTATGGTTGAAGATCACGGGGAACCGGTTGCTTTTTCGGCTACTATTCCCAATATCAACGAGGTATTTATCAAAATACGAAACGGTAAATTGTTTCCTTTTAACTTTCTGAAACTTATCAATTTTAAAAAGAAAGTTAAAAGTGTACGGGTACTTACTTTGGGTATTTTGGAAAATTACCGGAAAACAGGCATCGATGCCTGCATGTACGCAAAAACATTTCACAATGGTACTAAACGGGGCTATCACATGGGTGAAGCCAGCTGGATTTTAGAAAACAATACCATGATGAATCGCGCGTTAATCAACATCAACGCCGAGTTGTATAAAAAATACCGAATCTATCAGTATAAGTTTAAGTAGTCTCCTGATTGATCAGTATCGGCTACTTTTTTATCTTGTATGCTTTGGTGGAGTAGAGCAGTGCTTCTATTTGGCGTAACAGGTTTCGTTTGTCCTTGTTGGGTTTGTAAACATAACCGAACAGGGTGGTTAACTCTTTGGTTACCGGATTAATAAAGGTGTAGGCAATATAAGGCCCGGCCATAAAATCGTGTTCTACCCGCCACATACCACGTGTTTCGATGGTGTAGGGAACAAAGAAATCGGAAACAGGTTTACTTACCGGAGGTACATAGGTGGTATCTAACGACATATATGAGCCATCAGTAGGACCCGGAACATAGTTTTTCATAAACAGCATGATACGTGATGCGATGCTTGCATTGGTAAACTGAATGGTGTCTTTATAGGGAACTGAAATGGCAATAATTCCCAGGTTGTATTTATTAGCATCGCGTTTGAGCCACATGAAACCGGCTTTGCTTTTGGCCACATAAAACCCTTCCGGAAAAACCGTTTTCAATTTAAATTTATCAGCAAATTTTTGCATTACCTTTATATCGGAAGCAGCATTGAATACATTCATAATGCGCTCGCGTTCAACTTTGCCTAATCCGGTTATTATCTGTTTGCTGTAACCGGCAAAAGTTGTGTCAAAAGCTTTGTTCGACGGGGCTGACAGTTGATATATTATCTGAGGTTTTGCCCATCTATTGTCAAACCGGGTGAGTTTTACCTTTTTGTATTTTTTGTTGATATCAATAAAAATAAGACTGTGATGTTTTTGAAAAAGCTCACTTAACGAGGAGGTGCTAATATGGGCTAGCTTAAACAAACTTTCTTGCTGGGGTAGTCCGTATTGGTCGGCTTCCAAATACTTTTTAAGTGTTTTGCCAATATCTCCTGTCCATTGGCTCTCATCCCGGATTACTACCAGAACTTCGGAAGTGTTTCCGATGGAACGGGGTAAGTTGGATCTTGAATTGTTCTCATCACAGGAGTTAAACAAAAAAGCAACGGCCAAAAGTAATAATACTCCAACTCTTTTCATTGTTATCATGGTGTAAAAGTGTTAATATTATAATGGGTAAATAGCTTACAAAAATGCTGCCACTAACTTATTACCGCGATTTTAATTTTTTGTCCCGGCTTTAAGCGATGGGTATTTTTGATTTTGTTAAGTCGTTTAATTTGCTCAACGGTTACCCCGTCGTACTCTTTGGCAATATCCCACAGGGTATCTCCCTTTTGAACGATGTGGTACATATATTTTCCGCTTTTTATGGTGGCACTGCTTTTGCTTTCGGGCTTGTAAACCTGTAACCTTTGTCCGGGGTGAATGGTATTGCCTCGTAATCCGTTCCACTCTTTAAGGTCGATTACCGAACAGTGATACTTTTTAGCAATCAGCCCCAGGTTTTCGCCGTTTTTTACATAATGATACGACTTGTTTTTTGATCGTTTTACCGGAGCTTTGCGAGCAGAGGAAGAACCTGATTTGCCTGCATAGCCAAACAGCACTAACTTTTGTCCGGGATAAATGGTGTTGCTTCGCAAGTGGTTCCATCGTTTAATCTGACTAACATAAACGTGATACTTTTTAGCAATTAACCCCAAACTTTCACCGCTTCGAACAATATGAATATTGCGGTTTCCGGCTTTTTTAACTTCAGCCATTAGCTTGTCGTGCTCCAGCCCCTTAACGGTTTTGTACATATAAATTGAATCTTCGTTGTTAATAAAGTCGGCTGTATAGCGGCGAGGAAGGCGTAATACATACTGTTTTCCGTTTACGGCGGGGATGATGTTCTTTTTATATTGCGGATTCAAAAACTTGATTTGTTCCATGGGGATGTGCAAATACTCGTTTAACTGATCAAAAGCCAACACATCTTTTACATGTACGGTATCAATGTCGAAAAAGAACATATTGGGACGCATGGGATAAAGATTGTGTTCGGCAGGGTAGTTCATTATGTAAGTAACGGCAATAAAGGCGGGAACATAACCGCGGGTCTCCCTGGGTAAAAATGGCCATACAGCCCAATAGTTTTTTACACCTCCGGCACGACGGATAGCCCGATTAACGTTGCCTGCCCCTGAGTTGTAGGCTGCCATGGCCAGCGACCAGTCGCCATAAATATCGTGCAAATCCTGCAAGTGTTCGCAAGCCGCCACCGTTGATTTGTAAGGGTCGTACCGATCGTCAACCATCGAGGTTACTTTTAGTCCGTAAACTTTTCCGGTTCCGTACATAAACTGCCATAAACCTTTGGCACCCTTGTTAGAACCTGCCCTGGGGTTTAATGCTGACTCTACCACGGCAAGATACTTTAGCTCCAACGGCATATCATACCGGTCGAGAAT
>CAZKGB010000212.1:0-4997 GCA_964551935.1 uncultured Lentimicrobiaceae bacterium
TTCGATAAAAACGTGTTGGTGGGAACCGAAACGGCTGACGATCCAACCGTATATCAACTACAAGATGATTTGGCACTGGTACAGACTCTCGACTTTTTCACTCCCATCGTTGACGACCCTTACGAATTTGGTGCCATCGCTGCCGCCAATGCGCTCAGTGATGTATACGCCATGGGTGCCAAACCCTTGTTTGCGCTCAACATCGTGGGCTTTCCCGAGGATACGCTGCCCATGGAGGTGCTGGAACAAATTCTTAAAGGAGCACAGGATAAAGCTACCGAAGCCGGTATCCCCATTCTTGGCGGACATACTATTGAAGACCCTGAACCCAAGTACGGGATGGTTGTTACCGGAAGTTTGAAACCAACCGAAATTATCAGAAATACCGGAGCAAAACCCGGTGATGTGTTGATTCTTACCAAACCATTGGGAACAGGAATCCTCTCGACTGCCATTAAACGCGGAATGGTAGAAGAGTCATTAAGAAAAGAGGTAACACAACTCATGTCGTCGCTAAACAAAACCGCAGCAGAGGTGATGAAAAATTATAAGGTTCACGCCTGTACCGACGTTACCGGTTTCGGGTTGATGGGTCATTTAAAAGAGATGACCACGGGATCGGAATGCAATGTAACTGTTGAATATGCTGCTGTACCTTACCTGCGGGAAGTGAAAAACCTGGCCACAGCCGGTGTGATTCCGGGAGGAACCTACAACAATATGGAATATGTGTCGGAATTTGTGGATTACGGCGACCTGCCCCGCACCGACCAGTTGCTGCTTTGCGATGCTCAAACTTCGGGTGGATTGCTGATAGCCCTGCCCGCCGGTCCGGCTCAACAACTTTTAGCTGACCTTCAAACAAATGGAATAAAAAGTGCTACCCTCATCGGAAAATTTACAGAAACAGGAAAGGGGACCATCAAAGTTATCTGAGAAAATTTCCCGGAGGCGATTCTCCGCGCACGTTGATTCGTCTGGAGGCTCTTTCAATAACCGCTTTTTTTTCTTCATTGGTGTACTTCGACCAGTTTCCAACCTCTTCACCGGTTCGGCGGCAGCCAAAACAAACATCGTTTGAATCGCGAAAACATATTCCAATACAGGGGTTTTGAACTTCTTCCATGGGATTGTTTTAAATATTTTTCCAAAACTACAATTTAATAACCATGGCCGATACGGTAAAAAAAAACTGCACCGATAATTAAACCGGCACAGTTTCATTAACCAAAAGAAATTACACTGTATTAATACTGTATTAAGTTACACCAAACTTAATTCAACTATCAATCAAATTAAAAAACACACGAGGTGCTATGTTGAAATTCTTTTTTACAATTGCTATATTTTTACAAGCAATTTATTTTGATTCACGTACAAATCTCAGATATCTCCATTCCTGCTGTGCAGCATTGATGCCATGGCTTTCCAAATCATCGGGGTTGCCATAAATATCATACAGGTTTGCCGGAGGCGCACTGTTGGTTCTTACCCAAAGATACTGGTTATCAATACTCAGAATCTGATAATAACTAACACCCACTTCCATACCCAGGTCGGCACCATTGGTAAGCTCAATTACATAAGCTCCGGGTGAATCAACTCCGTTAATTTTAGTAACAAAAGTGAGTGTGTCATTTAAATTATCGATGTGTTTAACACTCCAGCTGGCTTCGGGAGCTTCATAACCGTCGTAAGGAGTATCGCTCCATACGGGAACCGTGATACCATAATTACCGGCCATCCATGCCCAGTTAACCATAAAGGTAGCTCCGAAGTCGTTGATGTACTCCATGCTTGCATTCAGTTTAAACATGTATTTGTCATCCAAAGAGCCTTCATCAACCGTTCCCGGATCGTTACCCCACCATGAGTCGTCGATAGGAGCAAAAAAGGCAGTATCGGTGTTTGCAGTGTAAGGGAAAGGCCCAACAGCATTGCTGTGTCCGAGTTCGTTTTCCCAAACCCAAACAGCATCACTTTCGCCCGTAGCGCTGTTGTATCCCGAAAGGGCAATGTTAACATCGCTAAAAACTTCAGGGTCTCCTTCGGCAACAGCAACCGTTACGGTAGCTTTGGTATCGTCTTCACGACCTTTGGCAGTACAGCTAACGCTGTAATCGCCCGGGAAAGTATAGGTACCCGTAACATCTTGGCCGGTTGGCGTTTCGCCATTACCTAAATCCCAAACATAACTAATGGCATTGGTAGCCTCGGCATGATAGCTTACCACATTTTTGTCGATGGTGTAAGTAATTTTTACTTCACCCGGTTTTCCCGTGTCAACAGGAGCAGGGTCATCTTTTTGGCAGGCATTAAAGCTAAAAAGCAAAGCCGCCATAATAAAATAGAACAGATTCTTTTTCATAAAACTGATTTTTTGGTTAAAACTATGATTGAATTATTATAATCATCCTTCATTGGATAAACTGATTACCAAATATTACTTAAATCAAGTTGGTCTTGTGAAATAGGGAAATGGTTATTAACTCCTTCCACAAATCCATACTGACCTAAAACTTCTTCACCACGTCCTTGACGCACCACATCCCAAAAGCGATGTCCTTCCATACCCAGTTCAACCCTGCGCTCATGGTAAATAGCTTCCAGTCCGTCGTAAGGGGAGGCTCCAAGACCTGCACGGTTACGAACCTCTTGCAAGGGCTCTTGCCAATTACCACCCAGATGAAAGTTTGCTTCGGCATTCCACAAAAGCACTTCGGCATAGCGAATTACGATCCAGTTTTTGGATGCATCGGAAAATTCAGCCGGCTGTTGTGAAGGCGGTAGCGCATATTTCTGGTTATTCATTTTATCAATATTGGTTGGAAACTGAGTATTGAATGTTTGCTCGTCCGAAGTGCCCTGCCATAAGGTTTCACCGTCGAAAATAATGGTAGCATCCTTGCGAACATCTCCTGCTTCAAACTCATCGGCAAAATTTTGCGTGGGACAGTTAAAGCCCCAACCGCCTATTCCTGCAAATGGATGGCTGCGTGTGGTCATGTAAACACAAACCATGGTTCCCTCGTTATCATTACCGTAAGAACCGTTTCCGGTTTCTTTAAACTGAATGGAAAAAACAATTTCTTCGTTGTTTTCGTTTTCGAGCTTAAAAACATCTGCATAATTCTCTAACAAAGCGTATTGATTGCTGTTGATAATTTGATCGGTAATATCTTTGGCTTCAGCCCATTTTTGTTGATAAATGTATGCTTTGGCCAAAAACGCCAACGCAGAACCTTTGGTTGCACGTCCGATATCTTCAGGACTTTGTGCATTACGGGTTGGTAAAACTTCGGCAGCCGCTTTAAAATCATTTTCAATAAAACTCCATAATTCGTCCTCTTCAGCAAGAGGTTGTTGGTATTCGCTGGGGCTTAAAACATGATCAACCAGAGGAACTTTTCCCCATGTTTTCACCAGTTCAAAATAAAAGTATCCTCTTACAAAACGTGCCTGTGCAATAAGGTTGGCTTTCGATTCATCCGAAATCATATCGGAGCTCATTTGATCAATATTTTCGATGGCGGTGTTACAACGATTGATAGCAATGTAGTAGTTTTTCCACGCCTGGTTAAGCATATAGTTATCGGGCGAGTAGTTAAAATTAATCAGGTTATCCATCCAATCCTGGTCGCCTCCCACATCGCCGCCTTTCCAGCCGTCGCGGCCGATGATATCGCCAAAAAAGAAGGGAATGGTATTGTGATTTCCATCCCATCCCATTACATCGTAACATCCTGTAATAGCCAGTTTCGCATTGGCTTCGGTGGTAAAAAAGTCTTCCATTACCTGGGTAGGTGGTTTTACATCGAGAAAGCTTTTTCTACAGCCCGATTCTATCAGCACCAGAAGCATCAGAATCGTTGTAAGAAACAGATTGATTTTATTAATTCTTTTCATGGTTACCGAATATTAAAATGTCATATTTAGTCCAACATAAAAGGTTCTGGGACTTGGATAGCGGGCCCGGTCAATTCCTCTGTCTAAAGGATTGTTGCCATAACCAATGCCTACTTCCGGGTCGAAACCCGAATAGTTGGTGATGGTGAACAGATTATTGGTTCCTACAAACAATCCGAACGACGAAATATCAACACTCGTTAACAGCTTGCTTGAAAAGTTGTAAGTCAACTGCAGGGTTTTCAACCGAAGGTAGGATCCATCTTCTACAAACCGATCAGAACGAAGGCTGTTATTGGCATCGTTGATATTAAGGCGTGCCAAATTGGGATCGTCGGTATCGCCTTCCACAAGCCACCTGTTCATCAACTCGGCATTAACATTATATCGTACACTGGAGTTGTAATTGTAAAAACGGGTGGCATTAAAAATTTCGTTACCGTAAACGCCGTAGAAAAACATTATCAGGTTAAATCCTTTATAATTTAAATCCATGTTTAATCCTGCTGTAAAATCCGGGAACGGGCTTCCGATAAAATCGGTGATTAGTTTGCCGTTCTCATCGGCTTTATATCTAATATCGCCGGGTGCAGCGTTGGGCTGAATTAAATTTCCGTCAGGATCGGTATAGGCATCTACTTCTGCCTGATTTTGAAATAATCCATCGGTTAAATAACCATAAAACGAAGCCATAGGATGGCCAACTTCGGTGTGTGAAATATAACCCAGTTGCATAAATGTAACATCCGAGATATATTGGGCACTTCCCAGATCGGTAACTTCATTGGCTACGTGGCTAAAGTTAAACTTAACATTGTATTTGAGTTTTTTGAAGTTGTTTTTATACCCGAGATAAAACTCAAAGCCTGTATTTTTCATGGAAGCCATATTGGTAAAGGGCATTTCCTGTGTTCCAACGTGACCCGGCAAAT
The DNA here is from genome assembly GCA_964551935.1 of uncultured Lentimicrobiaceae bacterium. GTDB lineage: Bacteria > Bacteroidota > Bacteroidia > Bacteroidales > F082 > B16-G9. The sequence goes on from CAZKGB010000212.1 coordinate 4,839, forward strand.
CGGGGTCAAACAACATTTGATCGGTTTTATCGATAAAAAAGTCGCCTGAAAAATAGAGCCTGTCTTCCCACAAAGCAAGGTCAACTCCCACGTTTATAGAAGAACGTTCCTCCCAGTGCAATTCTTTATTGGGAATACGTGGAAAGGCGATACCGTCAA
>CAZKGB010000213.1:0-4993 GCA_964551935.1 uncultured Lentimicrobiaceae bacterium
AAAAACCCCGATATTTTGGTAGAATACCTGTCGGATTACAGCGAACTGGGAGATAAGTATGTTCAGATGCTCAAGAACCAGATTAGGCAAAATAATTTTACCCTTTACGATCATTACCGTATTAACCCAATCTATTTTTATAGATAAAAAAAGTAAATCAGCTTTTTTTATTGCTCACTTCACCTTTTAACCAAATTACGGGCAAGATAACAAGCAGAAGCAGAGAGACCACCGCGATACCCGTTCCCGGTCCGTAATGTTCCGCTACCAAGCCTATTATGGGGGCCAGTATGGCTGCAAACAACGATTTTGCCTGAGAGCTGACAGAAAGCACAAGTGCCATAGCATGATCGTGTGACAAATCGGAGATAACCGAAACACCAATCGGCTTTCGAAGGTTTTCGGTCAGCAAAACAATCACAAATCCTGCTACTGCCAGCGAATACCATCCAAACAAATATATTAAACCGGTTAATACTCCGGCCAGGAAACCAAAAAGCAAGGTGCCATTTAAAGGTTTATAAGAATTACAAAAAAGGTTTTTAAATTTTCCTGAATTACGACTTATCCATGCGCTAAGCAGATAAACCACAAAATAAAAAATACCGATAAAGACTGCAATTTTTTTTTCATCGTTCCAATAAGCAAAAACGGGTATTGAAAGGGCAAGCGTTTTTATAACAGGTTGAACATAGTCTTTAACCGCCTTATAAAATCCGGTATAAACAGAGATATTAACCAGTGTTTTCAAAAACATTGGATTTTTAAATGATTGCACAAATCCTTTTCCCACCTGTATAAATTTCTGCTTAATAGTTAAGGCGTCCAGATTTTTAAGTTCACCATCCAACCATTTGGGATAAGACCCTATCAAAAGCATATCCAACAGATAAGGGATGGCAGAGGCCAAAAAAATTATACGGAAGCTCCCGGAATAAAATACCAACAGTGCCGCTATTAACGACGAAATGGCCGAACCACGTTGCGACCAGGAACGTGTATGACCATAATAATCTGTTTTGTGCTGCGACCAGCCATTTACTTGCAGATAATTAAATATCATCGCCTTGTGCACTCCCGATCTAAAAGCATCGGCAAAGGCATACAGCAACATGGCTCCGGCCATTACAAGATACGAATTTGAAAAATAAAAAACTAAAAATGATAAAATATAAACGAAGAAAGCCATTAACAGTGTTCGCCTTCGACCCAGGGCATCGGCAACAGCCCCGCTTGGTATTTCGGTTAGCACGATGGTTATCGACCGAACAGAATAGAGGAATCCTATTTCGACATAGGTTAATCCTTTTTCAAGAAAAAACAATATCAGGAATCCTTCAAAAAACCTTAAGTTTTTAAAAAAACCATAAAAGCTAAATTTATAATACTGTAGATTTTTTTTGTACGATTGATCCAAAATGGCAGTTTTTATAAAAGGTAAAAATAGCCATTTTTCCAGAAAGTAATTGCCCACTGATAATCAAACCATTACAAAACCACTTATTATGAATGCCTTATTGAGGCGGGGTTAGAGAGCTTGCGAAAGTTAAATGAGTGATTGATTCCACCACGCTATTTCAAAACTTTTTTTAAATAATAGGCCGTATGGCTTTTCGTATTCTCAACAATTTCCTCAGGTGTACCGGCACAAACCACCTCTCCCCCTCTGTTGCCACCCTCCGGGCCAAGGTCGATGATATGGTCGGCCACTTTAATAACCTCCATATTGTGTTCGATAACAATTACCGTGTTTCCCTTGCCGATTAACTTATTCAACACGCCGAGTAAAACCCTTACATCCTCAAAATGCAGGCCTGTGGTGGGTTCGTCAAGAATATAAAGGGTTTTACCGGTATCTTTTTTCGACAACTCGGCTGCCAGCTTAACGCGTTGGGCCTCTCCGCCGGAGATGGTTGTTGATGACTGGCCAAGGGTTAAATATCCCAGGCCTACATCTTGCAAAGTTTTTAGTTTTTGAATGATGGAAGGAATGTTATCAAAAAACTCAACCGCCATGTTGATGGTCATGTTCAACACATCGTTTATCGACTTTCCTTTGTAACGAACCTCCAATGTTTCACGGTTATATCGCTTTCCCTGGCACTCGTTGCACAGCACATGCACATCGGGTAAAAAATTCATTTCGATAACCTGCACACCGGCACCTTTGCACGTTTCGCAGCGGCCTCCTTTTACATTAAACGAAAACCTGCCCGGTTTATATCCCCTGATTTTAGCTTCGGGAAGCTGGCCGAACAGTTTGCGTATCTCGTCAAAAACTTTGGTATAGGTGGCCGGGTTCGACCTGGGAGTGCGGCCAATGGGCGACTGATCAATTTCAATTACCTTATCGATAAACTCCAGCCCCTCTATCGCTTTGTAAGGAAGCGGATCTTTAACAGCCCTGTAAAAATATTTATTTAGGATGGGATATAGGGTATCGTTTATCAGGGTTGATTTGCCACTGCCGGAAACGCCGGTAACACAAATAAACTTTCCAAGGGGAAATTCTACATTGATGTTTTTCAAATTATTTCCGGAAGCTCCTTTAATAACAAGTTTTTCGCCATTTCCTTCACGCCGTTTATCGGGAATGGTGATGTTTTTTTTCCCATTGAGATAATCGGCTGTGATGGTATCCTTATTCAATATCTCTTCCGGTGTGCCGGCGGCTACTATTTCGCCGCCATGGCGTCCGGCTCCGGGACCGATATCCAGCACATAATCGGCAGCCAGCATGGTATCTTCGTCGTGTTCAACCACGATAACCGAATTTCCAACATCTCTTAAATCTTTTAAGGCATGAATCAGTTTATGGTTATCGCGCTGGTGTAAACCGATGGAGGGTTCATCCAAAATGTACAGCACACCGGTTAGCTGCGAACCAATCTGCGTGGCCAGCCTGATACGCTGTGCTTCGCCACCGGAAAGGCTTTTAGCCGGCCTGTTAAGATGCAGATAATCGATACCCACGTTGAGTAAAAACGACAATCTGGTACTAATTTCACGTAATATTTCGCGTGCGATGGTAAGTTGATCTTTACTCATTATCTCATTCGCGCTATCAACCCACTCTTTTAAGCTAACCAAATCCATGGTTGCCAAATCAGCAATATTTTTCCCTCCGATTTTAAAGTGCAACGACTCTTTTTTTAAACGCTGTCCGCCACATTCGGGACAGGTTTTCAGGTTCATAAACCCTTCAGCCCATTTTTTGGAAGTCTGTGAGGTATTATCGTTTTTCTGATGTTGCAAAACATAGTTTACCACCCCTTCAAAATTAAGGTTGTACGATGAGGTGATGCCCATGTATTCTTTTTTCACCACGATGGTTTCGTTGGAGCCGTACAAAATCATATCCATGGCCTTTCCGGGAATATCCTTCACGGGCGTATCAATGGTAAAGCCGTATTTGTAACCAATGGCTTCAATTTGACTGAATACCCAGTTTTTTTTGTACTCACCCAGAGGCGCCAGTCCCCCTTTTTTAATGGATTTACCGGGGTCGGGGATCACCTTTTTCAAATCGATTTCATGAACCTGACCCAGACCGTTGCAGCGCTGACAAGCACCATAGGGCGAATTGAAAGAAAAGGTATTGGGTTCGGGAAGCTCGTACGACAAACCGGTTACAGGGCACATCAGCTTGCTGCTGAAATGACGAATTGCTTCCGTTTCACTGTCAAGAATCATCAAGGCTCCTTTACCATACTTCATGGCAGTACGGATGGTTCGCTTTAGTCTGTCGCGATCCTCCTCTTTAACAAGAGCCCGGTCGATTACCACCTCAACATCATGAATTTTATAACGATCGAGCTGCATCCCAAAGGCGATTTCCCGAACTTCCGAATCGACTCTCACCCGTAAAAATCCCTGCTGTCGAACCTGCTCAAAAAGTTCGCGATAATGCCCCTTTCTTCCTTTTACCAGAGGAGCCAACACCATAACTTTTTTGCCCGCATATTGCTCTAAAATAAGTTGAAGAATCTGCTCTTCGGTATATTGAACCATCTTCTCTCCGGAGGAATAGGAATAAGCATCGGCAGCACGGGCAAACAGAAGTCGAAAGAAATCGAAGATTTCGGTAATGGTCCCGACCGTAGACCTCGGATTACGGTTAACCGATTTTTGTTCGATGGAGATAACAGGGCTCAACCCGCTGATTTTATCCACATCGGGGCGCTCCATATTACCGATAAACTGACGGGCATAAGCCGAAAAGGTTTCCATGTACCTGCGTTGCCCCTCGGCGTAAATAGTATCGAATGCCAGCGACGATTTACCGCTACCGCTAAGACCCGTTATCACCACAAGTTTATCGCGCGGAATGATAACATCAATGTTTTTCAGATTATGAACACGAGCTCCCAAAATCTCAAGATACTCATCCTCACGATCCACTGCACTATTTATGTTTTTATCCAAATTCAACTAAAAAAATTTTGGTTGCAAAGGTCTAATTAAAAATCGAAAAACAGGCAGAAAACTACTTCTCTTTTTGTAATCTCTCATAAGTCATGTTGTAGGGTTCATCAGGAATTTTTATCCGGTAGGTTTTCTTTTTTCTGTTTTTTAGATAAGTTTGACGCAGCCAGGGATTATAATATTTGAGCAGCCTGTAGGTAATCCCGTGTTCTTTGGCAAAATCGGCCCAGTCATCCACCTTGTGATTTATTACAACAACATGATACGGTAAGGGTTCGTAATAATCCTCTTCGTTAAGATAAAACCCGTAATTTTCGGGATGGCTAAAAATCAGCTTTACAGCCAGTATTCGGTAAAGATACCTGCTTGTTTCGTCGGGAACCAGCAGGTCATAAAAGTTTTGGGCTTTTTGTTTTTCCATCAGCGAAGTAATTCGCCGCATGCCGGCATTGTAAGCGGCAGCCACCAGGGTCCAGCTATGGAGTTTGTTGTAACTCTTCCTCAGGTATAATGAGGCAGCTTCTGCCGACTTTTTGACATCGTAACGTTCGTCAACCTCTTTAGTAAC
>CAZKGB010000214.1:0-4989 GCA_964551935.1 uncultured Lentimicrobiaceae bacterium
CCCCCCCCCCCCCCCCCCCCCCCCCCCCCCCCCCCCCCCCCCCCCCCCCCCCTTAGACTCGGGGGATGACCTTTCCTTTCTTCTCCGTCATTCCGGCGACTGCCACTCACGCGTCATTCCGACGACGCAGGAGGAGGAATCCCCTGCTATAAACGACCGAACTCCCTTTTGCCTAAGGGGTTTTTATATACTCACGGTTGCAAACCGTGAGTTAGATCAGGAGAGTTAGATCAGATTCCTCGGTCGTGCCTCCCTCGGAATGACGCCGGGGCTTGCGGCAGGGTGTGATTTTATTTTGAAACCTCAAGCCCTATATTGACGAGTTGACCCGCGGCAGGGATAGGAGTGGCAGCCCCCGCCATAGCGGGGCTATAACGGATAGCCCGCCCGGCCGCCCAAAAAAAAAGCTGCTTCTAAATGAAACAGCTTTGTAAGTGGTTTGTTAAATTTTAACTTTTTATTTTATCGCCACGCTTGTTGAAGAAGTGAAATTCCAACAGGTGGTAGTTGGTCATGGGTGAAATTTTAACCCACTGTTTGTAGCGCATCAGCCATTTTACCTGTGGTGACCAGAACCCTTTGGTGAGATAGGCATAGAGGTAGGGGTGAACGGTAAGCGTGAGGTGCTTTTCGTTTTGGTCGTGGATAAGATAGTTGAGGTTGTTTTCGATGTCGTCGACCAGCATAATGCTTGAGCGTATTTGGCCGGTGCCACCACAAACGGGGCACTGTTCGAGCACGGTTACGTTCATTTCGGGGCGCACACGCTGACGGGTAATTTGGATTAGTCCGAACTTCGAGGGGGGAAGAATACTGTGCTTGGCACGGTCTTTAGCCATCTCATCCTTCATGTGTTGATAGAGTGCGCGGCGGTTTTTAGCATCGTGCATGTCGATAAAATCGATTACAATGATGCCACCCATGTCGCGAAGCCTCAGCTGGCGGGCAATTTCGGAAGCGGCTTCCAAATTGGTAAGGAGGGCGTTTTCCTCCTGTGATTTTTCTTTATTTACCCGATGGCCGCTGTTAACATCGATAACATGCAACGCCTCGGTGTGTTCGATAATAAGGTAAACGCCACTACGGATGGTTACATTTTTACCAAACGAGTTTTTTATCTGTTTATCAACGCCGAAGTGTTCAAAAACAGGTGTTTTACCTTTGTAAAATTTAACAATTTCTTTTTTTTCAGGAGCTATTCTTTCGAGGAAAGTCCTGGTTTCTTCATACATAACTTTATCGTTAACATAAATACTGTTAAACGATTCGTTAAGCAGGTCTCTAAGTATTGCGGTGGTACGATTGAGCTCGCTCAGTACCTTTTGCGGTGCTTTGAGGTTAGGGAGTTTGGCCATAACCATCTCCCATTTCTCGATTAATATTCTAAGGTCGGTATCCAGCTCACTTACCTTTTTGTTTTCGGCTACCGTTCGAACGATAACGCCGTAATTGTTGGGTTTAATGCTTTGGATAAGCCTTTTTAATCTGCTCCTTTCGTCCTTATTTTTAATTTTCTGTGATATAGAAATTTTATTGGAGAAAGGCATCAGAACCAAATATCTTCCGGGAAAAGAGATTTCGGTGGTAATACGCGGCCCTTTGGTAGAGATTGGTTCTTTGGCTATTTGAACCACTATTTGCTGGCCACTGGTAAGTACCGAGGTTATTTTTCCGGCTTTGTCAATATCAGGTTCCAGTTTAAATTTTTCAAAACCAACCAGGTGGGCTCTGCCCTGTGTTCCCAGTTTGGTAAATTTATTGAGCGACCTGATTTGAGGGCCAAGGTCAAGGTAATGCAAAAAAGCATCCTTTTCATGGCCTACGTCCACAAAGGCAGCATTAAGACCGGGCATTATTTTTTTTACCTTGCCTAAAAAAACATCTCCTACCGAGAAGTTGTTGCTGTTTTGTTCTTTGTGAAGTTCAACGAGATTTTTGTCCTCAAGCAACGCAATATTAACCTCCGCAACACCTGAATCGATAATTAATTCTTTGTTCAAAATGTTAGGATTAAAATTAATACTTGTTGCACAAAATTTTCTTATTTATTAAAATTTCCACTCTTCTCATGAATATTGTTTCCGTATAAACATAACTGCATCCCGGCTGTTACTAAACCGGACGGCAAAAACAGATAGCGGTAAACAAGGTTATGAGGCTGTGAGAATTTGTATTTCGGGACAGTCTTTTAATAAGAGGGGAAGTAAAAAAACAAGAGGTTGTTTAAAAAGTTTCTTGTTTTGATTTGTCAAATTTAACGGCGCCCGAACCGGCCCGTTACAGGCGGATTATTTGTTTATCAATGAAATGATAATTTTTAATGGTGCACAAAATGACGTTCCGATACTTTTTAAACAACCTCAGCATTCGGGAAATAATACTATTTCTTCTTATGCCTGTTCTTCCGCAAACGTTTTTTCCGTTTGTGGGTTGCCATCTTATGTCTTTTCCTCTTTTTTCCGTTTGGCATAATACTATTTATTAAAGGTTAAACTATTTTACTTTGTTTTTAACTTCGTTTACAAAAGTTTTGGCGGGTTTAAATGCCGGAATATTATGAGCCGGAATAATAATGGTGGTATTTTTTGAAATGTTGCGGCCGGTTTTTTCTGCTCTTCTTTTAACAATAAAACTTCCAAAGCCTCTCAGGTAAACGTTTTCACCATCAGCCATGGTATCTTTAACGGTTTCCATGAATGATTCAACAACTGCCTGAACGGCTACTTTTTCAATACCTGTTTTGGTAGCAATTTCTGCTACGATTTCTGCTTTTGTCATATCCTTATACTTTTAAATGATTAAAAATTAGTTTATTATTTGGAAGGCAAAAATAAAACAATTTTAATAGCCACGACGAATTATTGACTATTTTTCTTTCTAAATGATTAGTATGATAGAAATTAAGGGTTTTTTTCAGGTTTTTGGCTAATGAAAGTGCTGTCGCGATGGGGTTGATGATAGACGCGGCACGAAAAGGAGACAATCTTTATTTAGGATTCGTACAACTTTTCCGGCCACGCCAAAACTTTTTTACCTTTGCAGAAAAACAAAACTGATGCAAAAACCTGCCAAAACAAAAACACCAATCCATTCCATTATTGCCCAACGCTGGAGCCCCCGGGTATTTAGCAATCAGGCTGTGGCCACGATGGTGCTGGAAGCGGTTGATCGCGGATTGTTTAGTCACCAAATGACCGGTTTCGACAGCGACAAAGCTGCTGAAGTTTTTAGCATCCCCGAAGGATATAAAGCGGTATCGGTAACGGCATTTGGCTATTACGGTAATCCCGATGATATTCCGGGAGATATTGCCAAACTGGAGGCAAACGAACGTTCCAGAAACGAATTAAGAGAGATGGCCTTTCGCGGCACATTTGGAAACCGGTTTCACGAATGAAAACAACAATTTATATTCTGCTGTTAAACATGATGCTGGTTTTGGCAACATCGTGTGGAACGTCAACGAAAAGCAACCGTAAAACCGGTAAGTCGCCGGAAGTTATCACCGCTTCGTTTAATGCCGATTCGGCTTATGTTTATACCGCCAAACAGGTTGCTTTCGGGCCGCGGGTGCCGGGAACCAAAGCGCATGCCGCTTGTGCCGGCTGGCTTATTAAAAAAATGAAACAGTTTTCGGATACGGTATATGTTCAAAAATTCAGAGCCCGCACTTACGACGGGGTAACCCGAAATGGTGTTAACATCATTGGTTCTTTAAATCCTGATGCCGGTTCCAGGGTACTGTTGCTGGCCCATTGGGACTCACGTCCTTTTGCCGACCACGACAAAAATCCAGCCAACTACCACAAACCCATTGATGCCGCCAACGACGGTGCCAGCGGGGTGGCCGTTTTGCTGGAGCTGATGAGGCAGTTTAAGCTTGACCGCCCGGAAGCAGGGGTAGATGTGTTGTTGGTTGATTTGGAAGACTGGGGTCCTCCCGATTTTGAAAACCATCCTTCTAATGAAAACGACTGGGGTCTCGGCTCACAATACTGGGCTAAATCGCCCCACATAAAAGGATACGATGCCAATTATGGTATCTTGCTCGACATGGTAGGCGCTAAAAACCCCACTTTCTTAAAAGAATATTACTCCATGGGATATGCCGGTTATGTGGTGAATGAAGTGTGGAAAACAGCCGGTGAGCTGGGTTATGGAGAGGCTTTTGTCAACCAAGAAGACGGTGCCATTTCGGACGATCACATTTTTATAAACAAGTATCGTAACATCCCGACTATCGACATTATCCACCTTGACAAAAACAGCAGCAACGGCAGTTTTTACGAGTACTGGCACACCACCGGTGATACGATGGATAAAATTGATAAAAAAACATTGGAAATGGTGGGAAAAGTGGTGGGGACGGTAGTGTATAATAATTAGAAAACAAAAGAGTAATTAACCCAAAAAACGAAATATTATGGCCGGATTAAATAAAGTAATGCTTATTGGACGCATTGGAAAAGACCCCGAAGTATTTACCTTTGACAGTGGTACCAAAAAAATCAGCTTTTCGCTGGCAACTTCCGAAAGCTATCGCGATAAAAACACCAACGAATGGGTGGAACTAACCGAGTGGCATAATGTGGCAGGATACCGTTACCTGGCAGACAAACACTTTGCCAAAGGCGACCTGGTATATGTTGAAGGAAAGATTAAAAACCGGAAGTATCAGGATAAAGAGGGTAACGATCGCTACTATATGGAGATTGTTGCCGATAAGATAAACATTATTACAAAAACCGGAGGAGGCCAGGGCTACCAAAGCAGCAACAACCAACCGCAAGCCTCGAAACAGGAGCCTGCTACTCCCGATAACAACGATCTGCCTGCCGGTGATGCCGGCGGAGATGATTTACCGTTTTAGGAAATGCACTTCACTGCGTTGCGTGTGTGATTTGCTCGCCGGGGGGCTCGCGTGATTTGTCCTCCTGCGTCGGGCGTGATTTGACTTTGTCGTCATTTGTTCCTTTCAGTCACTGTAGT
>CAZKGB010000215.1:0-4984 GCA_964551935.1 uncultured Lentimicrobiaceae bacterium
TTTTTATCCCGGCGTTAACCATGAGGTTACATTCGGAAGAAAACCGTTCGGGAACCATTGAATTGTTGCTTACCAAGCCCATTAGCGAATGGCAGGTTATCGTGGCTAAATTTCTGGCTGCCCTGTTGCTTATCGTGGCTGCCCTCGTGCTTACACTTCCTTACTATTTCACTGTCAGCTCGTTGGGTAACATCGACAACGGTGCTGTTTTCAGCGGCTATCTTGCCCTCCTATTTGTGAGCGGCATGTACATCGCCATCGGATTGTTTACCAGCAGCATCACCAACAATCAAATTGTGGCTTATCTGCTCGCCCTTAGTATAGGGATATTTTTTCAGATAATTTTTCAGATGCTTAGTTCAAACCTTACCGGAATAGTGGGTAGTGTTACCGATTATTTGAGTATCAACAGCCATTTTGAATCCATGATCAGAGGGGTTATCGACTCGCGCGATCTGATCTATTTCCTCTCGGTAATAGGTTTGGGACTCGTATTTTCGGAATCGATGCTGATGAAAAAAAGAAGTGTTTAATACAGTAATACAATTATTATGAAAAAGAAATCATACATTGGAACATTATTACTGTTAACCATCATTGTTGTGGTGATTAACGTCATATCAGCAAAGTGGTTTTTCCGTATCGACCTTACCGAAGATCATCAATATTCGTTAAGTCAGGTTACAAAAAACATTTTAAATGATTTGGATGAAACGGTGACGGTTACCGCTTATTTTACCAAAGATTTACCCCCGAACCTGCAAAAGGTAAAACAGGATTTTAAGGATCTGCTTATCGAATACGCCAAACGCTCGGGAGGAAAAGTGGTTTACAAATTTGTTGACCCTAACAACGATTCCAAAGTAGAGAGAGAAGCCATGCAGGCAGGCATTCAGCCGGTACTACTCAATGCCAGGGAAAAAGATCAGATAAAACAACAGAAAATTTACATGGGCGCCAACATTATGTTGGGAACCAAAACCGAAGCCATTCCGTTTATTAGAGCCAACGAAAGCATGGAATACATGTTAACCTCGGCCATCAAAAAACTTGCCGTTAAAAACAAACCGGTAGTGGGCTTTATTACCGGAAGCGGCGAACCGTCACTAAACGAAATGTCCCAGGCCATGGAAGCATTGTCGGTTCTTTACAAGGTAGAACCGGTAACCATTACCGACACTGTTAACCTGTCGAAATACAAGGCATTGGCATGGGTTAATCCTCAGGATAGTATCGCGCCGGTGGTTTTTAACAAGCTTGATGATTATTTAGCCGGAGGCGGAAACCTGTTTATCGATATGAGTCGTGTAAAAGCCAACCTTCAAAATTTGCAAGGCTCGGTAGTCAATACCGGATTGGAATCGTGGCTTTCCAATATGGGAATTGTGGTAAATCCCGACTTTGTTGTCGATGAGCGCTGCGGATCGGTGGGCGTAAATCAACGTCAGGGTTCGTTTAGCTTTACCACACAAATACGGTTTCCCTATATGCCCTTGATTTCCGGCTTTGCCGAACATCCCATAACCAAAGGGTTGGATGAGGTTATCATGCAATTTCCCAGCTCCATCGATTTTACAGGCGATACCACCATTCAATATATACCGTTGGCATTTACATCGGAAAAATCAGGAAGAATCAAGGCTCCCACATGGTTAGATGTTCAAAAAAGATGGACCATGGCCGATTTCAACGAACAAAAAATTCCGGTGGCAGCTCTGTTTAGCGGCAGGCTGAAAGGAAAATCCAACAGCAAGCTGGTGCTTATCACCTCCGGTGAAATGGCTGTAAACGGTAGTGGACGCGGTCAACGTAAAATTAACGAAGACAATGTAAACCTTTTTGTCAACAGTATCGATTATCTGGCTGACGATACCGGATTAATCGGCCTTCGAACCAAACTTATCAAATCGAGGCCGCTTGATCAAATTAGCGAAGCAAAAACATTGTTCCTGAAATGGTTAAACTTTTTACTGCCCGTTTTGTTAATCCTGTTGTATGGTATCATCAGGGCTCAGTTTAGAAAAAATCAACGCATAAAAAGAATGGAGGAAGATTATGTTCAGTAAACTCAACACAAAAACACTGCTGGTGGTGCTGGTAGTGTTGCTTGCTCTGTTTGCCGTCATTGAATATACCGACACGAGCGACAGCTCATACAGCGATGAGGTGATAAAAGTGGATACGGCCGGGGTAAACAAAATAATGTTTGAAACCAATAAAGATACCTTTCAGTTGGTTAAAGAAAAGCAAACCTGGTTTGTTCAGACAGGTAAAAACAAATCGGATGCCGATAAAGCCAAAATAAAAGCACTGTTAAGCAGGATGTCGCCATTAACACCTCTTAGGGTGGCTGCCAATTCGAAAGATCAATGGAAAAAATTCGGCCTTGACGACAACGCCATGAAGGTGAAATTTTACAAGGGTAACGATCTGCTCAACACACTCTATCTTGGCAAAGTCGATTACCAGGCTCCCGAAACCACCGACCGGCAAAATCCTTATTCCAGAGGCAATCAGGGCATCATGATTGGCTATGCCCGCGCGGGTAACGACAAAATGGTTTACGTGGTTGATGGTTATCTTAAACTGAGTTATGCCGGCGATGCAAACAGCTTCCGGAAAAAATCATTGATTAACACAAAACGCGAAGCTATCAATAAGGTAGTCGTCAACAGCGGAGGATCAACCTATCATTTGGAAAAGAAAGGAGAACAATGGTTTATTGGTGATCAGCTTGCCGATTCGGCCAACACGGCCAAATATCTGAACAATATTGTCAGGTTAAGAGGATACGAATTTGTTGAGCCTGATGTTATTAAAGGTAAGTCCGCCATTGGAAGTGTTACCATCAATATGGGCGAAACCGGTCAGATTAAAATTGATGCATATCCTGTTGATTCGGTAAGCTTTGCCCTTACCAGCAGCGAAAATATTGGCAACATTATAAAGGATAAAAACCACAAGCTGCTCGACAGGTTAATCAAAGAGAAAAATTACTTTGTTAAAAAGGAGTAGTTGAAATTAAAATAATATAATTTAGCAGTTTAAACCCATCGTTGCATTTTGCAGGATGGGTTTTTTAGTTGTTTTTGCACCGGAATTTATCGCGGAGATAAAAACCTTTCTATCTGATGTTATTTTCAACCCATTTACGAGCATTAACAAAAGCTTCGAGCCAGGGGGTTATTTCATCTTCTTTTCTGTCATCGGGATAATAGGGCCATTGCCAGGGCAAAAAGGCTCGTTCCAGATGAGGCATCATGCCGAGATGACGGCCGTTGTTGGAACAAATGGCTGCTGCACCCCAGTCGGAACCGTTAGGGTTGCCGGGATATTCATCAAAACTGTAATGCATGACAATAGTATACTTATCGCTGTAACATGGAAAAGAAAACTTCCCTTCGCCATGGGCCACCCATGCACCCAATCTGCTTCCCGAAAGGCTTTTTAGCATAACCGAGTTGTTTTCGTTAATATTTACATTTACAAACCCCGATTCAAACTTACCGGAATCGTTTTCTACCATTTTTGGGTGTTCGGGATGCTCCGGATAAATTAACTCCAGCTCTGTCATTAACTGGCATCCGTTACAAACGCCCAGGCTCAGGGTATCGGTTCGTTGATAAAAATTATCAAGGGCTTTTTTGGCTTTTTCGTTGTATAAAAAGGCTCCCGCCCATCCTTTAGCCGAACCCAGCACATCGGAATTGGAAAAACCTCCCACGAAAACAATAAACTGCACGTCTTCCAAATTTTCCCTGCCAGATATTAAATCGGTCATGTGAACATCCTTTACATCAAAACCCGCCAAATACAAGGCGTAGGCCATTTCGCGATCGCCGTTCACTCCTTTTTCGCGTATAATGGCTGCTTTGGCTTTTCGCTCATAATCAGTATCAGGATGAATATCATAATCGATTTTTTTTCCGCTAAAATCATTTTTAAAGAAATAGTATAAATCCTGCTTATCAAAATTGTGAAACCGTTTGTAAGCATGACTTTCACCACTCTGTCTGATATCAAGCTGATACGATTGCTCGAACCATGTTTTTCTAAGATTTTTAATATCCAGGTTATAGGTTTTGTTTTGATGGTGCAAATTGAGCGAGCATTCGTTAATCACCGTACCCAAAACATGAAAATCAAGATGATTGGCAATCAATACATCCACCACTTTTTTAACATCTTCAACCTGAATAACCACGCCGGGATTTTCGCTAAACATCAATTTAATAAAGTCTGTCTCTTCAAAAACATCCATATTAAGGTTCATGCCGTAGTTGCAGTTGGAAAAATTCATTTCCAAAAGGGTGGTAATAAGGCCACCTGCCGAGATGTCGTGGCCAGCCAGTATTTTACCTTTTTCGATCAGTGATTGAACCGTATTAAACGCTTTGGCAAAATAGCGACTGTCGCTAACATCGGGAGCGGTAGTGCCGATTTTGTTTTGTGTTTGTGCAAAACTGCTTCCTCCCAGGGCGAAAGGTGTAGAGGAAAAGTCGATGTAAATAATATGAGTGTCCTGTTTGGTTTTAATAACCGGGCTTACCGTTTTTTTGATATCCGAAACTTCGCCGACTGCTGAAATAATAACCGTTCCGGGTGCATAAACCACCTTGCCGTCGGGATATTTTTGAGTCATTGAAAGAGAATCTTTTCCGGTTGGAATATTAATGCCAAGGTCTATCGCAAACTTGCTTACTGCTTCCACGGCGCGATACAATCTTCCGTTTTCACCTTGGTTTTTTGCAGGCCACATCCAGTTGGCACTGAGCGACACCCCTTTCAGGTTTTCCTCGATGGGAGCCCAAACCAAATTTGTCAGCGATTCGGCTATGGCCAACCGCGATCCGGCTTCCGGATTAATCAGTGCTGCCACAGGAGCATGTCCTATGGCGGTTCCTATTCCTTTAATACCCTGATAATCGAGTGCCATAACACCCAGGTTGTTCAGTGGTAACTGAAGAGGGCCTGCGCACTGTTG
>CAZKGB010000216.1:0-4976 GCA_964551935.1 uncultured Lentimicrobiaceae bacterium
CCCTTCGACAAGCTCAGGGTTCAGCTCAGGGTTCAGCTCAGGGTTCAGCTCAGGGTTCAGCTCAGGGGCAGAGTTCAGCATGACTCCTGTTTTATTGTAGATAAATTGTAAATTGAAAATCGTTCGTCGGGCATCCCGAGTGGTTTTTTCTGTCTATATTCCCAACGTTGTTTTCAGCTCTTTAATCCTCGATTTACTGACGTTAATCCTGCTCCCGTCTTTGAGTACTACCAGATAGCTCTCTTTGCCGTATTTCTCAATTTTATCCATGTAATCGCTATTGATAATTGAAGATCGATGAACCCGGATGAAATTTGTTTTTGGCAGGTTCTTCTCCAAAAAATTCATGGTCTCTTTTTTTAAATACGATTTGTTTTTTGTAACAATCTCGGCATAGTCGTCCTGGGCGTCAATCCTGATGATTTCAGAAACAGGAATTACATCTATCCGGCTTCCTGTTTTTACAAAAATACGGTCGATGGTTTCATGTTGCTCTTTTACTTTTGACACCAGCTGCTTTAAGCTGACCTCATCCGATTTCTTTTCTCTTATTTTACTTCTGGCCTTTGACAAGGCCTTCAGGAAACGCTCTTTTGAAAAGGGTTTCATTAGGTAATCGGTAGCATTAAGCTCGAAAGCTTTAATGGCATACTGGTCGTAAGCGGTAGTAAAAATAATTTGGGGATACTCATCAAGCAGTTCCAACATTTCGAATCCGGTTAGCTTGGGCATCTGCACATCGAGGAAAACCAAATGGGGGTGGTGCCTTGAAATAGCTTTAATTCCATCAAATCCGTTTTCACACTCTTCCACAATTTCAATATCATCTTCCTGAGCCAGGTATGCCTTGAGCAAATCCCTCGCGGGAGCTTCATCTTCGATAATTACAATCTTAATTTTTTCCATAACTATTCTGGTTTTGCCAATGGTATTTTAAGTGTTGCGCTGTATGTTTTTCCATCCGAATGAGTCATTAGCAAATCGTTGCGATGATAAATCAACAATAACCGGTTTCGGATGTTCTTTAAACCAATCCCCTCACCCTTTTTTCTAATGGCAGCCGGATCGTATTTATTACTTATCCCAATGATAACAAAGTCTTCGTTAATTTTACATGAAAGAATAATTTTCACCTCCTCGGTACTGTTATATACACCATGCTTGATAGCATTTTCGATAAGCGGTTGCAAAATCAGGCTGGGGACTTCAGCTTTGAGGCATTCGGGAGGAATATCCGGGACAAAATTTAATCGTTTTCCAAATCGCACTTTCTCTATATCGAGGTAACGTAAAATATTGTCAAACTCTTTTTCAAGCGTGGTGGTCGATTTCCTGTCGGAACTTAACGAATAGCGTAGAAAATCGGATAATTTAATGACCATCTCCTGAGCTTTACCGGGCTGCGACAAGGTTAGCGAGCTTACCGAGTTAAGACTATTAAACAAAAAGTGTGGATTTATTTGCGATTTGAGTGCATCCAGCTCTGCCTCTTTAACAAGACTTTTAAGTTCGCTCTCGTGCTTCAGCTTCTCCTGTAAATCTTCATAATACAAAATCAGGTAATAAATTAAAACATAAACAATGTAATAAAACAGTCCTGTAATAATACGCCATGGTGACGATTCTTTTAAAAACTGTAAATAACCGGTATCGGCGGAAAAAAGGCTGGTAAGTGTATAATAGGAAACAAAAAACCAAATGGTGATTATTACCACGGCTACCATTAAATGCTGAAAAATCAAGTCAATACCCGAGGGTTTTTCCTTCAGATTGTATCGTATAACAAACCAAAGCGTATAACCGGCAACGGCAAAAAGCAGATTAAATACAACGCTATCCGAAATACTCTCCATAAGAGAAGTATCGTATAAAAAAAACAACAATGCAGCATGAACAACAATAATTGTCAACCATGTAACAAGGTAAATAGTCAGATAATATTTTTTTGATAGAACCGTGGTAACCACCGCTTAATAACTTTTTATTTCGATACCGCCAAACATAACCATTCCTTTAATCACAAGGGTTTTTGATTTATCAAGCTCAGAAGAGGCCGTTCTTCGTTTGTCGTTAAAGCCTCCTAAAATAGATACTGCATCTATTTGTACTTTCCAGGTATTAGGAATTATGAGTGTGGTACCGCCAAACAGCGTAAATACATCAATTACACATCCTTCGGCATCCATTTCAGCACCAATCATGTTTATTTCAGACCCACCAAACACCGAGGTAAGATTACCTCCCTTAAAGTTTTTCGAGTCCACTTTTTTATGACCTCCCCCAAAAATAGAGATGTCGTTTATAAAATCATCATTGTACGTGGTGTGACCACCAAAATGATGCTTCCATTTTTCTTTATCAAAATTGGGTTTCCCGGGCATGTTACCCCGGCGCGAAAGAACAAGGATTCCCACACCTATTAAGACCAAAGGCCAAAAAACCTGATGAAAACGTATGTTGACATCAAAAAAGTAAGGAATCCAGAATGCAACTCCAAGAGATATCAAAATAGTACCGGCAACTTTACGCTGTTTATTGGTAATAAGCACAATACCTATTAAGATTAGCAATGTTTTCCACGAAAATATATAGGTGCTAACGGGCCAGTCGACCAGCCCCATGGTATTAAACATCAGCACCGCCCCTAAAGCAATCAGGATTATCCCGATAATCAAGCGGCTGTCAGTTGGTTTTTGATTCATTATTATCACGTATTTTAAATCTCAGGCAAAAATAGGTTAGTGCGTAACGAAAATAAATAACTTTTCGGTGAACGGGCGAAAGCTATCGGTAAACAACCCGGTTTATTCCTAATGCTCAATTAAAAAACCCGGGAAATGCAGCTGTTTGCATGCAGTTTTATTTCAAGAATTTAAGCATAGTGGCTTTAGCATATTTTTTATTATGTACTATTTTCGAGAAATTGAGCATGGTTTGATATGGTCCTTTGGAAATAAACAAATTAAGTAACCAGGGAGGAACCGATCCTCCCGCATCAACAGATAAAATAAGTTCAGAATATATTTTATTTGGGCCTAAAGAGGTAAACTTCCATTCAGATACGGAATAAGGTAATCGGACAATATCTTCTTTTTCAGGTATATAATCAGGAACTCCTACACCTATAACACTAATACTATTACTACTATTTCTCTTAACAACTATTTTCGAAACATAATCCCGGTCTAAAACAGGCCAAGGGGTATCCGATTGAGCGTAGTAATACCAGGTTGTGTCGTTAACCTTTTTAATTACTTTGGCATTTTTGCACTGAAACATCCAATGGGAGTGGTTTGATACATCGAGTAATGCTTCCACAGCAGTAGCAATGGAGCAATCAATTATTTTGGTGGCTTTAACAGCATTAATTGGTGATTCGGGAATTGGTTTTACGTAAATATCAATTCCTTTTTGCTGCTTTACTATTTTCCACCCGTTATCATCTTGCGAAAATAATAACCCCGAAAGAAAGATAAAAAAAACTATAAATGGTATCCTCATACTTTGTTGTTGAAGACAAAAATAGTAAAAACCCCGGCTATTTGCTTTTTTCTTTTCTAAACAGATTTGCTTGCTGACCTACCCAGTCAAAATCGCTAAACAAACTATTTACCGCATCTTCATAATCATCAAACGTTTTTTTCTTTTTAATCAAGCTGAATACTTTATGAGGGTTGTCGAACGAGTGCGACAAGTACCACCAATACTCTTTCATGTTACCCAATGTTTGCAGTCCGTTGTTGTGCTGTTTACGGCGGTGGTAGTAAAGGTCGTTAATAAAACGGTTTATTTTTTCTTTTTGTTCACTTAAGGAAGGTGTTTCCAATTGCTTTATGTGGGCGGGTAAAAAGGGGTCTGCCAGCAATCCCCGTCCCAACATGACAAAATCAAGCAAAGGGAAGCGTTGATTAAGTTCATCAAAATCGTTTTTGGTAAAGATGTCTCCGTTGTAACCAAGGGGGTGTTTGCTTAGTTTTAAGGTTTCACCAAAAGTATCCTTATCCGTTTTTCCCTTATAAAGTTGTTTTCCGATACGTGCGTGTATGGTGACCTCTTTAACGGGAAAGCTGTTTAAAACAGGAATGATTTCAAATATTTCTTTTGGGCTGATATAACCGAGCCGCATTTTAACGGAAAATCCGACGGGCATTTCCGGCATTATTTTTTGCAAAATCCGGTAAATTTCCTGCGGATAAGGAAGCATTCCCGACCCGCGCTTTTTGTTGGCAACCCGTGGATAGGGGCATCCCAGATTCCAGTTTATTTCGGTAAAACCAACCTCCTTACAAATTTCGGCAAACCGTAAAATTTCATCGGCATCTTTACTTAAAATCTGGGGTACGACCGGAACACCGTTTTCCGATGTGTGTAAAAGCTCTTTGTTTCGCGGGCCGTTCAGGTTGCGTTTGTAAATACCGGTAAAGAACGGGGTGAACAATTTGTCAACTCCCTGAAAATGTCGTGTATAAAGTTCCCTGAATACCAGGTCGGTTATTCCCTGAAAAGGGGCCATTTGTATGTTGATGCGGTTTGTCAAAATCGGGTTGTAAAAAAAAGAAGCTCATCCGTAATGTTTCCGATGAGCTCCTGTTTTTGATTTTAAAATTCAAGGTTTTGAGGTGTACGTGGAAAAGGGATTACATCTCTGATGTTACCCATTCCCGTAAGGAAAAGGATTAACCTTTCAAAACCCAGTCCGAAACCGGCATGCGGTACCGATCCGAATTTTCTGGTTTCCAAATACCACCACATCGACTCTTCCGGAATATTCATCTCCATCATACGGGCATAGAGTTTATCGTAATCCTCTTCACGTTGCGACCCCCCAATAATTTCACCAATTTGAGGAAACAGTACATCCATGGCCCGAACGGTTTTACCATCGTTATTTTGCTTCATATAAAAAGCCTTAATCTCCTTAGGATAGTCGGTAAGGATAACAGGAGTTTTAAAATGTTTTTCAACCAGATAACGTT
>CAZKGB010000217.1:0-4927 GCA_964551935.1 uncultured Lentimicrobiaceae bacterium
TACCATCGGGAGCAAGAGCCCATGAGCGGATAAGTTTAGAAGCATCTTTCAATGCGTTACGGCCGGTAATAAAGTCGTTTTCGATGTAAACCGGAATTTTAGTAATCTCGCCGGTGGAGAATTCGTAATTAAAAAGCTCGCCCCCATTCTCGTAAATAATGGAATGATCGCCCAGACCGGGGAACTTAATGTCATAGTTGGTGTAATGGGTCAGTTTGGTGGTTTGTTGGGTGTCGAAATCGTAAACAAACAGGTTCATGGTTCTGTCGCGATCCGACAGGAAATAGACCTTGTTGCCATGCCACATGGGAAAAATTTCCTGATTAACCGTGTTGGTGATGTTGTCCACTTTTTTGGTGTCGAAATCGTAAATCCAAACATCGTCGGCCATTCCGCCTTTGTAGTATTTCCAGGTACGGAATTCGCGAAACACCCTGTTATAGGCTAATTTTTTTCCATCGGGGGAATAGGAACAAAATCCTCCCGAAGGCAGAGGCAGCTCTTCGGATAATCCCCCCTCGACAGCAACCTTAAAAAGCTGACCTTTAAACGAGTTGAACGACTGTTTACGAGAGCGATAAACAATATGGTTGTTATCTGCCCAGGCCATCACGATGTTGTTGGGGCCCATCCTGTCCGAGATATCATCACGATGTAAGGTAGCCGTGTAGGTTAATCGTTTGGGAGTCCCCCCTTTTGAAGGGATTATAAACACTTCGGTGTTTCCATCGTACTGGCCGGTAAAGGCAATTTGTTTTCCATCGGGAGAAAAGCGTGCGAACACTTCGTATCCATCGCTGTAGGATGTTAGCTTACGCGCCACACCTCCTGCCAACGGCACGGTATAGAGGTCACCGGAATAGGTAAATACAACCTGATCTCCGTGAATGGCAGGAAATCTGAGTAATTTAGTTTCGTTGTTTTGTGCCAAGCCTATACTCCAAAAGAGCAATGAGGCCATCACGAGTAAGAATAATTTTTTCATTTGCTTAAAATTTTGTGATTTTACTATTTGTTTTTATTATTATGCCTTCTCCTGACATATCTGTCCCCTTTTCAGTGGTTATATTTCTATCCATTCAACCTTATCGCCGAGGTAAACCAATATTCCTTTAACGGTTTGATATCCAAGTTGGTAAAAAGCCTGCTTGTAACCATTTATCTGTGCGATGTGTTTCTTCTCTTTTTCACCGGTTTTATAATCGATGATTACCATCTCATTATTACTCATTACCACGCGATCGGGACGAACTATTTCGCCATCGGCCAAAAGAACCTCCGTTTCGTTTTTAACCAAAACCTCATCCGAAAAGTATGCTTTTAGCTCCGGATGCTCCGTTACCCGACGAATTGATTCCATAAGCTGTTTAGCCTCCGTACTATCAATGACTCCCTTTGCCAAAAAAAGGTTTACTGCCTTTTGAATATCTTTTGCTGATTGGATGCCGGACAATATTTCGTGTACAAGTTTTCCCCTGGCACGCTGCGAATCTGCCCCGGCAAGCTCCCAATAAACCTCCTCGGCCGGAGCCATTTGAACAGGAAAATCGCCCCCGTTGCCAGTCCACCGGCTTAGGGTGAGGTTTTTTTGTCGCATTGTTTCCGCCGGATCCAATTTTTGTAATTCACCAAACTCATAAATTAATTTTTCCTCACCATAAATTTCCGAAGCCTTCAAAAAGCTGACCATCTCTTTCGAAAATTTCTCCTTTTTACTTTCCGCCTCACAAACCACAAACAGCGCTTCCACGGGACGTGTAAATGCTACGTAAACCAGATTTAGAAAATCCATGCGGGTTTTTTCCCGTTCACGGTTGTAAATAGTTTCCAAACCAAGTACCGTCATGGGTTCCCGGCTTAAAGGCAACAGTGTTTTAGTAAGGTCGGGAGCTTCCGGAAGGTTTATATCGGTCCAAAACTCCTCCTTTGAAAGGCGGCTTCTGCGATCTTGATAGTCGAGTATCACCACCTGGAATTTGAGGCCTTTTGCCTTATGAATGGTCATGATCCGTACGGCATCTTCTCCCTCATGCATAATGATATATAGCTTCTCTTTTTTCTTTTCCCACAGCTCCAGAAAGGCATCCAATCTATTTTCAAAAATTGCTTGCTTTTCAGTGATAAAATCTAAAAAATAATTGAAATAGATGTTTGGCGGGCTTGATGGAGCGATGGAGTTGTACAGGTATTCAGCCAGTTGATACACCGGTTTTTGCTTTAAGGCTGACGGCGGTAAATCAACTCCGGCCCAACTCAATATTTTATAAAGAGCTGTTTTCGGGTCAGACAAAAACCGGATAGCCATGGCCTCAAAATCACCTGTTTGGTGTTGCATTACCAATCTGTTTTCGATTAGCGCGGCCAGCACAACACTGTTATCAGGTTCCAACAGCCCTTTAAAAACAGCCATGATAAAACGAACTTCCGGCGAGCTGGTGAGAAGCAACGATTCGGAGGAGACCACAGGAACATCATTGGACAGCAGGCTTGAGGCAATTTCAACAGCATCGCTTCCGTTGCGGGTAAGAACACAAATATCGCTAAAGCTGAACCCTTTTTCCAGCAGCCTGTCAACATACCCGTTGATGGCTTCCAAACGCTTTGACTTATAGTCTTCTACATTTTCGCCGGGGATAAGTTCAATGGAAACATAACCTCCACGCTGTTTTCCCGCCGATACTTCTTGCTCATGACGCGCGTAAATGGCTTTAAGCAGCTCGCCGTCGTTGCCAGTTGCCAGCGAAAAAAACCGGTTATTAAAATCAACAATTTCGCGGTACGACCTAAAGTTGGTTGTCAGATGATTTTCAACCATCGATTGTTTCAAAAGAGCTTCCCGCCGTTCAATATCAAACAAGTCGGGCTTACCGAAAAGTTTCGGAAGACTTGAAAAGAGTTCGACTTCGCCGCTTCTAAACCGGTAAATGGCCTGCTTGGCATCACCCACCAGCATATTAAAATGACCCGCTGCCAGCGAGTTTTCAATAAGTGGAAACAGGTTGTACCATTGCAATACCGAAGTATCCTGAAATTCATCGATTAAAAAGTGGGAATATTTTACCCCCAGCCTTTCGTAAATAAAGGGTGTTGACTGGCCGGCTATAGAGTTGCTGATTTTTTTGTTAAACTCCGAAATGTGTACTTTGTTGGTTCTTACGGTAAAATCGTTGAACAGTTGTCTGATCTCTTTTAACAAAGCCACTGCATAAAGCTTGTTGTAAACCAAATAAAGCAAGAGGTACTCTTTGCCTTTTTTAAAGATTAGGTTAAAAGCCGTTAGCAGCTCCTCTTTAAGCAGGTCGATGGTTGCCTTATCATCGGCTTTGGCCTTACTTCCATACCATTTACCGGCTTCAATATTTTTTACAATGGTAGCCGATGGTGCCACCGTTTTAACCGATAATTTATCTTTGTTCTTTAAAAAATAGGAGAGCACTCCTCTTTTTCCACCCTGAAAGGCTGAAAACTCCAGCCCATTGGTCTCAACCAGGTTTAATGCTTCTTTGGCGGTTTTATTGATTAGCGTTTTTAGTTTTTTCTGTTTGGTGCTGATTAGTTTTAAGATTTCTAAAAACCGTGGCATCTCAATTGCCGACAACATTTTTATCTCCTCAAACCCCTCCTCATTGGTTTGCTTGTTAATAAACTCAATGAGCGGCCTTTCGGTGTTATGACTCTTTTCTTCATCGGTAAGCGAAAGCACAAACTCAACCATCACCTCCGTAAGAGCCTTATCGTCACCCAGTTTATAGTATAACTCTTCAATAATATCGGGTACAATATCATCGCTGTCGATAACCACCTCGAAACCGTGAGGCAGGTTAACATCAGCAGCAAATGTGCGGATAACACGATGAACAAACGAGTCGATGGTGCTTACCCCGAAATCTTCGAAATGATGGATAAGGTTGGCCAGCAGCGTTGAGGCATTTTGTTGTAATTGGGGTTTGGAAATATTAAGCTCGTCGAGCAGGGATAACGCCATGGGGCTTTCAAGATTGCCTTCCGAAAGCTCCTGCAAGGTAGAAATGATTCGCTGTTTCATCTCTCCTGCCGCTTTGTTGGTAAAGGTTATGGCCAGTACACCACGGTAGTTTTCAGTATCTTCAAGTGTAATTTTCAAATACTCAAGTACCAGCGTATGGGTTTTTCCCGAACCGGCAGACGACTTATAGATGACCAGACTCATTTAAGGCAGATAAACGAACTTAACGGTTCTTGTGCTATTGTTTGCTGTTACTTTTAACAGGTAAGTACCCCCTTTTAAACTCATCTGCCGAACATCAAGTAATGTTTCGTGTGTTCCGCTTAGCAGCTCTTGCTTAGGCGATTTCCATATCTCTTTCCCCGATAAATCGATCAGCGTCAGGGTAACGTTACTTTTCTTATTCAAGTTAAAACGCAGTGTAGCGGAGGTCTTCACCGGATTGGGGACAACTGCCAGCCGGGTAAGGTTATTCTGTTTTTCAGTAACTCCCAAGGTATTTCTGATGGAGTCGACATATTCCACAATAGCCCCTTCGGCAACATCGCGAACCATCAAGAGTGGTACTTTTTGGTTGTTGCCAATCCATTTATACTCGGTATAAGAATAGGGTAAACCCACGCCTGTTCCCTGCGATTCCAAATAAATGCTGTCGTACTCCGTAACCTCTGACTTTAACCTTATAACATCATAGGTACCATACGGAGTGGTAAGCGTACCCCATCCGTCAACCGTGTTATGACGATGCCGGTCAACCAGCAGATAGCCTGTTCCGGGGATATTCATATCCACCCCCGAAGCGGACGAATCAACATTAGGATAGGTAAGAGGAAACTGATACAAAACATCGGGGTCGGAAAAGGGAGCCGGAATGGGATAGCCATCCATCTCAAAAGCGAACCCTGTATTTTTGTAGGCACTGCTGGACGATTTAAAATAAAA
>CAZKGB010000218.1:0-4874 GCA_964551935.1 uncultured Lentimicrobiaceae bacterium
ATTTCTGGCCGAAGCCACTTTTATCAGCATAGCCGGTGGTAGTATCGGTGTAGAAGTTGGTCATTTGCTGGATGCCGGTGTTTAAAAACACCTCTCCTCCGGTCCAACCCACTTTTTGGTTTAACGACAGGTTGGCAGAGTAGTTAACCAGGCTTCTGGGAATATAGTCGGAGCTGCCGTCGGGCATAGTGATGGCTTCGAT
Organism: uncultured Lentimicrobiaceae bacterium; assembly: GCA_964551935.1. Classification (GTDB taxonomy): domain Bacteria; phylum Bacteroidota; class Bacteroidia; order Bacteroidales; family F082; genus B16-G9. Next base: position 203 of record CAZKGB010000218.1, read on the forward strand.
GCTTCGGTTAAGGTTAGGTATGGTAGCGTCCAGTTGCAATCCCGGAAGGTAAGTAGCTCTGAAAGTTCTGAAACTCCAGTAGCTGCTCCTGAACCGGTGTTTGGCCATCAGGGCGTCGGGCGATTGATCCTGGGCTATGCGAATAGCATCGTGCAACGAAAAAGTGATGGTTGGTTTTTGCGCAGTTACACTCAGGCTGCTTATAAAAATAAAAAAAACAATCAATAAATATTTTACATGTCGTATCATAGCAAATAATTTCTTTTTATTAATCATGCCGCAGCGATTCAACCGGATCTTGTTCGGCAGCTTTTTGTGCCGGAAGCCATCCGAAAACAATACCCACCGTGGCAGCCACGCCAAACGATATGGCAATAGATACAAAAGAGACGATGGTTAAAATATCGGTTGAAAGGCTGATAATCCTGGCCATGATAACCCCCAACAGTATCCCGATAAATCCACCGGCTATGCTGATAAAAGTGGCTTCGGCCAGAAATTGAAAAATAATATCCTTTTTGGTGGCACCAATGGCTCGTCGCACCCCGATTTCACGTATTCGTTCCATCACCGAGGCCAGCATAATGTTCATGATGCCAATTCCTCCTACAATGAGTGATATGCCTGCAATAGCACCCAGCACGATGTTAAAGATGTCTTTGGTTTTTTGTTCTTGTTTTAAGAGCAATTCGGGAATCTTAATTTCAAAATCCTGCACTCCCTGATGGCGACGATTTAATATCTGCTCAATCACCATTTTAGTGGCCGAAAGGTTTTTGGTATCATCAACCTGTACCACTATTTTATCGAGCTGATGTTCACCCACCTTGTTGGCACCGTTTGAAATGTACATGGCCATATTACCCATCCTGAACATTTGTCCTCCGCCAAATGAAGACTGATTTACCAACGAGCGATCTTTGTAACGCAACAGCAGTGTTTTAAGCGGGGTAAAAACTTTTGAATTATAGTCGCTAACCCCCATACTTTTGGCTTTTTTATCGGTTTTAACCCCTTGTAAAACGCCAATCACCTTTAACCATACACTCCCGCATTTAAGCTGTCTGCCCAACGGGTTTTCATCGGGGAACAACTTAGCTGCCACCGTAGGGCCGATAATACAAACCGGATTGCCTTTGGATGACTGGATATCGTTAAACCTGACCCCTTTTTCAAGAGAAAGATTAAACAAATCGAAAAAGTTGTTCTCTATTCCGGTCAGGTCAACCGATGACTTTTTGCCGCTTCTAACGGCCTGTACCGGATAAACAACTTCAGGGCTAACCTGCTTTACCGATGGGATGGTGCTGGCTATGTTGTTTGCATCTTTAAGGGTGAGGCCGGGAGAATACTTTTTGCTGGTGGCCGGGGATTCCGATTCCGAATCCTGTGACTCCTGATTTTTTGTATCGCTTAGATTTACCGGCAGAATAACAATGTTGTTTACCCCCACCAGTTTTATTTGATCCAAAATCTCCTTTTGAGCCCCGTTACCAATGGCCATCATGGCAATTACCGCTGCCACACCAAAAATTATACCCAGTGCTGTTAGTATCGACCGAAGCTTGTTTGAAAAAACAGCCTCCAGCGAAATGGTTAATATCTGTAAATATCTTTCCATTTCTATCTGTTCTTAGTTGGTCGTTTACCCCCTTTGTGGCCGCCACGTTTTCCCTTCTTCATCAAAGAAGGATCTACCATCATCATCTTACCATCGGGGCCTTTAATTTTTATCATTCCTCTTTTCTTTTCCGGTTTGGCTGCTTTTACCGAATCTTTTTTTGCTTTGTATTTTGCCACAACATCTTCCGGAAGATTTATCAGTTTCCACTTAGTGGCATTTATTGGAGCTACCAAATAAACTTCATCATCTTTGTTCAAGCCTGCTTTAATAATTATTTCGTTGTCGTTGCTTTCACCGGTAATAACTTGTTGTTTTTTTCCATCTTTATACACAAAGCTAATGGAGTCGTCAATATGAACACACTCAATAGGGAGGTAAACTACATCAGCAATGGTGTTGGTGATGATGCGGTTTTTTGTTGTCATTGACGGGCGTAAAATGGAATCAAACTCGTTGATGTGGATAATGACTTCAAAAACCTTGGCGTTGGAGTTGGGAAGCTGTTCTCCCATGTTGGCCACTTCAAAAACTTCACCCGAAAAACGTTTACCGGGAAAAGCATCCACCTCTATTTCAGCTTTTTGTCCCACGGCAACCTTGCTAATATCAATTTCGTTAATGTAGGTTTTCGAGTTCATGGCCAATAGGTTTGGAAGGGTGGCTACCACGTTGTCCCAGGCGGAGATTTGTGCTCCCACGCCTTGCTTTTTACCATCGTAACCTCGCTTGTAGTTCACCATCCCGGCTTTGGGTGCTTTGATAACAAATTCTGATTTAAGCTTATTAAACTCGTCGAGTTTACGCTGTGCCTTGGCCAGATTTGCCTTTACCTCTTTCATGTCGGCCTTGGCTTTTTCGAGCTTTAATGAATAATTTTTTAAGGTTTGATTATAGGTGCGCTGGGTTTTTTCCAAATCGAGCTTTACCTGGCGTTGGGTGGCAGGCGGTTCGTAAATGGATTGATCCACAACAATCTTCTTGTCTTCAAGAGTAAAATTCAGGTTTACCAGTTCATCGCGGGCACTGCGAAGTGTCATGGTAGTATCAAGTTGGGTTTTGGTAAACTGGGTTTGAAATTTTTCCACTTCCAGCTCCTGATCCTTGATCTTATTTTCTAAGTCGCTTCTGTCGAGAGTGGCTACCCAGTCGCCCGAATCAACCACCGTTCCGTTGGGAACAATATCCTCAATGCGGTATTGCCAGATGCGCGCGTTACGCAGTTCCATGGGATTGGGACCCACAATTTTTTCGCTACTGCGTGCTTCAAGTTCACCGGTAGTGGTAACATCAATTACAAATTCCCCACGTTGTACCTTTGTGGTTAAGGTTTCGGCATCTCCCTCGGTAGAGGAGGAAAAATACCCTATAACAACAATAAAAACCAACAATGAAATAACAATAGTAATTACATTTTTACGTTTCATAAACCTGTTTTTTTAAGAGAGGTAAAGGTAGCAAGTTATAGAGTTGAAAACGTTAAAAACTGTTTATTTATTTTACCGTTGTCAAACTCGTCCTTAAGGCTTGTCCTTTTTTTTTGACAACTTTATTATTCCTAAGTTGCAGCCATCATTTATTAATGGCTATTTTTGAAAAAATATTTTCAGTGTATGGGCGATAACGTATTAGATAAGTTGATAGTTGTGGGCGACAGGGTGTTGATTAAACCCAAAAGCCAGTCGAACCAGTCGAAAGGAGGGCTGTTTTTGCCTCCCGGCTACAAGGAAAAAGAGGAAATTCAAAGTGGTTATGTCGTTAAAGTGGGCCCCGGGTATCCTATACCCATGCCTTCCGACGGGTTTGATGAACCCTGGAAAAAAAAGGAAGAGCAGGTAAACTACATTCCGCTACAAGCTGAAATTGGCGATTTGGCCATATTTTTGAAGAAGGGAGCAGTGGAGGTTCATTTTCAAAATGAAAAGTATTTCATCGTTCCGCAACACTCTATCCTGCTGCTGGAGCGCGACGATTTTGAAAGTGAATAACGATGAATAGAGGTTTGCTTTTAATGCTTTCCGTTTTTCTTTTGTTTTCGTGCGAAACAAGAAAGAAAGTTAACTCGCCCGAGCAACTCTTTTCAGGGAAAAATGAGGTGTCAACCATCAGGTATGCCGGCCTTTTTGACCTTTACGAAGCAGAAGGGGTAAAAAAAATAGTTGTTCACAGCCCGTTTGGCGATACGGTTGATGCAGCGGTGTATTATCTGGTTGACAGCTCAAAGTATCAACAATATCAAAGCTTTAAAAATGTACTTCCCTGCCCGCTCTCTAAGGTTGCGGTGTTGTCGTCAACCCAGCTAAATGCTGTTATCATGCTTGGTTTGCTCAACAGGGTTTCCGGCATTGCCGACGAAAAGTATATTCAAAATATGGAGGTGAGGCAACAGCTGGCTTCGGGTAAAACGGAGGAAGTTTCTGCCAATGGACAGCTCTTTGTTGAAAAAACCATCATGCTTAACCCGCAGGCCGTTTTTTATTCACCCTATCAGCAGGGGCAGTCGCTGCCGGTAAAGGGAAGCATTAAAGCCATTCCCTTTTTCGATTTTATGGAAGATAATCCGTTGGGCAGGGCAGAGTGGATTAAGTTCACGGCTGCTTTTTTAGGGGAAGAGGTTAAAGCCGACAGTATATTTTCCAATATTGAAACAAAATACCATCAATTGAAAAAAGCAGTTGCTTCGATAAAAAATAAGCCCACGGTTTTTTCGGGAAAATATTTTAACGGCCAATGGTATGTTCCGGGCGGAGAAAGTTATATGGCCAGGCTGTTTGCTGCTGCCGGGGCCGATTATCTTTGGAAAGATAACGCATCCCGGAATAGCGTTCCTCTCGACTTTGAGGTAGTATTGCAAAAAGCACAAAACGCCGACTACTGGCGAATCCTGGGAGGACTTTCTGAGGCTGATCCCTATCAGCAGCTATTAAATGAAAACCAACTCTATGGCCATTTTAAAGCCTTTAAGCAACACCATATTGTGTATTGCAATCCGGTTTCAACAGCCTATTTTGAAAAGAGTACACTGGAGCCGCAAGTGGTTTTAAAAGATTT
>CAZKGB010000219.1:0-4864 GCA_964551935.1 uncultured Lentimicrobiaceae bacterium
AAACAACCCCTTTAACGCTACTGTTTTGATTTGGATAAAGGGTCATTGAGGTGCCACCGTAAAACTCTACGCGGGTTACTTTTCCATAAGGACCGTTTATGAGGGGATCGTTAGTAGTGTTAAGAATATTGTTGGTTTGCTCGTTAAAAAATTCGTAGTCAAACTTTATTCCAAACGGGTTGCTGGTTACGGAGTTGTTGTTTATTAAGTCGTTCCAAATTGCCGGCGAATCGTATCCGTCGCCGTTTCTGTCGGAATTGTCGTGATCTGAAATCATAAACAAGCCTCCACATCTTTAACAAAATGGATAATGGCTGATTTTTCGCTATTGGTAAACTTAATGTTGGGTTCGCAAACCACAAAAACATCATAATTCGATAAATCTTGGGGATTTCCCGGGTTAAGGTAGGTAATGTCGCCATTGTAAGGCAATGTTTCAACATAATACCCTTTTTTTACCAGTTCTATTCCCCAGGCTGATAAAGCACCTTTCCAATAGTACTCTTTTGTACCTGAGCTGATGTTGTTTTGCGATGGAGTCGGGATTTTTTGAGCGTTGGCTTCGTAACCTCCGGTATGCGCGTTTGGCGTGTAATCGAGATTCCATTTGTCGGCATCAATTACCCAGTCGGCGTTTCCGGCGGTTTCGGCTTTTGAAGCATCGAAAAGGAATTTTTGTTGTGAAAAGGAAATCGTTGCCAGCATCATCGTGGCAATAAATAAAATATATTTCATCTGTACTGTTTCAAATTAAAGGGCGGCAAAGATACGGAAAAAGAAGTAATAGTTGAATTATTTGGTTTTTGGTGCTTGTTATTGGGTGCTTGCCTGAGATGTCTCCGCTTTGGTCGGCATGACGAGATAGTCCAAAAATTCCAAAACGTAATAAAATTACAGTCCCAGCAGTACTTCAATAGGTTCTTTGGTTCCAAAAAGCATCCGTTCGGGATTTTCGAGCATCTCTTTAACCTTTACTAAAAAGCCCACCGATTCACGGCCATCAATAAGCCGGTGGTCGTAACTTAGCGCAATAAACATCATGGGGTGAATTTCAACTTTGCCGTTAACAGCGATGGGCCGCTCAACAATGTTGTGCATTCCCAAAATGGCACTTTGCGGCGGGTTAAGGATGGGTGTTGAGAGCATGGAGCCAAACACGCCGCCATTGGTAATGGTAAAAGTGCCACCTTCCATATCCTGAATGGTAATGCGGTTTTCGCGTGCTTTGACAGCCAGTCGTTTAATCTCCTTCTCAATTTCCGCCAGAGATAACATCTCGGCATTACGAACCACGGGGACTACCAATCCTTTGGGTGCACTTACGGCGATACCAACATCCACGTAATTGAATTGTACGATTTCATCACCGTCAATTTGAGAATTAACAGCCGGAACATGTGCAACGGCTTCGGTTACCGCTTTGGTAAAAAACGACATAAATCCGAGCCCTACACCGTGTTTTTCTTTAAAATCCTCTTTGTATTTCTTGCGAAGTTCCATGATGGGGGTCATGTTTACCTCGTTAAAGGTGGTGAGCATGGCCGTTTCGTTTTTTACTGAAACCAGACGCTGTGCAAGTTTTTTACGCAGCATGCTCATCTTCCTCTTTTCCGTGTCGCGTGTGCCGCTCCACGATGTGGTAGTTGGCAACGTTGCATTTGATGGGGCAGCGGTCTCCTTTTCTTTTAGATAAAACTCCACATCTTTTTTTCCGATGCGGTGACTTTTAAAAAAGTCAATTAACTGTTGCTCCGAAATATTTTCGTTTTCCATCAGCTTACGTGCCAAAGGTGAAACAGTTAAACCGATGTCGGCTTTGGGTAGGTCTTGTTCTTTATTACTGTTAGCCGGTTTGGCCTCTTCCTGTTTGGTAGTGGTTGCAACCTTTTTTTCTTCAGGTTTTTTCTGAACGCTTCCTTTGGTATCGGTGTCGATGGTGGCAATAATGGAGCCTACTTCAACGGTATCGCCCTCTTGGGCAATAATTTTTATTTTTCCATCGGCTTCGGCGGCTACGGGTAGGGTGGCTTTGTCGGAATCTATTTCCACCACATCCTGGTCCTTTTCAACCTGCTGGCCGTCTTCCACCAGCCAGGCCGCAATTTGTACTTCGGTAATCGATTCACCCGGTGAAGGGACTTTTATTTCAATCATAGCTATTCGATTTAGCTTGGTAAATTATTTATGCCGTTATTTTAATGGTTTGAGGCCGTTGTGTAAAGCGGCATCAATGGTGTCAATATGCAGCTCTTCAATCTCTTTTTCAAACGATTGCCACTTATTCCCGATACAAGCCATCTCGCACTCGTAGTCGATGTAAGGGCAGCTGCAGACATGAAATGTTTTTTCAATGATTTTTCGTTGTTGGAGGATATGGAATTTTGAAGATCCGGTAGCCGGGCTTCCGCTCTCGGGCCTTGCAATATGGATAATCCGTATATCATCGCTCAACATCTTTCTTACAAAATCCCAGGCTCCCATGTTGGCCGGTTCTTCTTGCGACCACATGAAAGTTTCTGCCAGATGATATTTTTTTATTAGCTCCAGTACTCTTTTTTTTGGAAAGGGGTAGAGCTGTTCAATTCGGATAATGGCAATAAAATCGTGGTTGTATTTTTCTTTTTCTTCCAGCAAATCGTAATAAAGTTTACCTGTGCAAAAAACAACGCGTTTAACTTTATCGGGGTTAGCATCGTGGTCATCAATCACTTCCGTGAAACGACCTTTTGTAAAGTCCTCAATAGGAGAGATAACACGAGGATGCCGTAACAGACTTTTTGGGGTAAAAATAACGAGTGGTTTTCTAAAATCTCTTTTCAGCTGCCGGCGTAAAATATGAAAAAAGTTGGCGGGCGTTGTGCAGTTGGCTATTTGCATGTTGTTGTCAGCAGCCAGGGTAAGGAATCGTTCCACGCGTGCGCTGGAGTGTTCGGGGCCTTGTCCTTCGTATCCATGAGGCAACAGTACCACTAAATCGTTCATCACGTTCCATTTGTCTTCGGCGCTGCTTAAAAACTGATCGAATATAACCTGGGCCGTGTTGGCAAAATCGCCAAACTGAGCCTCCCATATTGTTAAGGAGTAGGGCGATGTGAGCGAATAACCGTATTCAAAGCCTAAAACACCATATTCCGAAAGGTGTGAATTGTAAATGTAAAAAGGTGCTTGATCTTTTTCGAGGTTTTGTAACGGGATGTATTTTTCTTCTGAATCTTCCAATCGTAATACGGCGTGGCGGTGCGAAAAGGTTCCGCGCTCAACATCCTGACCGCTAAGACGTACCGGAATATTTTCGGTTAAAAGGCTCCCGTAGGCCATCAGCTCGCCCAGGGCCCAGTCCAGTTTTCTGTCTTCCAGCACCATCTTTTTTCGTTGCTGTTGTAACCTTACCGTTTTTCTGAAAAACCTTTTGTTTTCAGGCAGGTTCCCCAGCTTTTCGGCAATCTTCAATAATTCTTCTTCTGAAATGGAGGTGTCAACCGGTTTGTGCCAGTCACTATCTTTGGCTTTTTTAATTCCTTCCCAGGTTTCGTTTAAAAAGTTGTCGATGCTGTTGCTTTGATGCGATTTGCTTTTGGTAAGATTTTTCTCCAGCGTAGCCATGAATTTTTTCTCATTTTCAGAGCAAGAATCTGCCGTAACAACATTTTGTTCAAGAAGATGTTGTTTGTAAATTTCGTACGGATTAGGATGTTTTTCGATGGCCTTATACAAAATGGGTTGAGTGAACCTTGGTTCATCCCCTTCGTTATGGCCGTATTTGCGGTAAGCTAAAATGTCGATAAATACATCTTTATGGAATTTGTTTCTAAATTCAACCGCCATCTGAACAGCATATACAACGGCTTCGGCATCATCGCCATTAACATGAAAAACAGGAGAAAGGGTGGTTTTGGCCACATCGGTGCAGTAAGTTGAGGAGCGTGCGTCGAGATAATCGGTAGTAAAACCAATTTGGTTGTTGATAACCAAATGGATGGTTCCGCCGGTAGAGTAGCCTTTTAGTTTTTCCATTTGCAGTACCTCGTAAACAACACCCTGACCGGCAACAGAGGCATCGCCATGGATGAGAATCGGAACAATTTTACCGGTGTCGTGTTGGTAAGTGGTGTCAATTTTGGCGCGGGTAATTCCCTCAACAACAGGGTCAACAGCTTCAAGGTGAGAAGGGTTGGGAGTAAGGGTTAGTTTAACCTCTTTACCCTTGCTGGTTTTGCGGCGAACCGTGTAACCGAGGTGGTATTTAACATCACCCAGCAACCCCTCTTCGTCAAACTCTTTGCCCTCGAATTCAGAAAAGACATCTTCAAAAGGTTTTCGCATGATGTTGGTAAGAACATTGAGTCTTCCGCGGTGCGGCATTCCTATAATAAATTCTTCAACACCCAAATCAGAACCCCGTTCCATAACAGCATCCAGGGCAGGAATAACCGATTCGGCCCCTTCCAGCGAGAAGCGCTTTTGACCGGGGAATTTTTTCTGTAAAAAGTTTTCAAAAAAGACGGCTCTTTCCAGTTTGGTGAGGATGTATTTTTTTTCATCGTTGGTAAAATCAGGTCTGTTTCTGGTTGTTTCAAACCGGTTTCGTAGCCAGCTTAGCGTTTCCTGCTCTCTGATAAACATGTATTCGGCTCCAAAACTGTTGCAATAGGTCTCTTGTAAAAAATGTACGATATCTTTTAACCTGGCAGCACCAATTCCCAGTTCGTTGCCGGCTTGAAAAACCCGCTCTAAATCAGCCTGAGTAAGCCCGTAATTCTCAATATCAAGTGTCGGAGTGTATTTTCTTCTTTTTCTGACAGGATTGGTTTTTGTAAATAAATGTCCTCTTCTTCGATAGTCGTTGATGAGGTTAATTACCTTA
>CAZKGB010000220.1:0-4859 GCA_964551935.1 uncultured Lentimicrobiaceae bacterium
TTCCCATGGACTCACTCCATCTGAAATATATGTTCCCGGCACGATTAAATGAAGATACTAAGTATCGGCTTTTTATACCCGATTCATGCTTTATCGATTGGAACGGTTATTTCAACAAGCAAAAAAACATTGGCTTTTCAACCAAAGCCGTTAAAGAGTATGGCACTTTAACCGTCAACCTTTCCCCCGACGAAAAGGGTAATTACCTCTTTCAGTTTTTAAACACCAAAGAAGAGGTGGTTAAGCAGTATCATTTTACATCCGACACTACTGTGTTATTATCGTACCTCAACCCCGGCAAATATATTTTAAAGGTCATCGATGATAAAAACAACAACCGGTGCTGGGATGCCGGTAATTATCTGAAAAAATCAGAACCCGAACCGGTAACTTATTATGGTAAACTCGTCAATGTAAGAGCCAACTGGGAGCTTGAAGAAACATGGAAATTTAATCCGGCCAACCGCAAGCCTTCACCCCAAAAGAAAAAGAAGTAATAGTATCAACCTCTCCACTCTTCATTTATCTTCCCGCTTTCAACCTTCGACTACGTTCAGTCTGACCAACCCGTTAATATCCAAATATTTTCCGGTAAATGATGTGTTTTCATCAGTTTTATCCTGTTTTTTTATAAATAAGTGTTAAATTTTAGGTTTATTGTTTTTTGTATCAGTTTTTTACCTTAATTTGCAGCGTTATTCGATTTACTGTAAGAGATTTCCAGCTTACAGTAAGGGTAAATAACACCGGTTGTAAATTGTATTTTCTGTCCTTCGCGTTTTTAACCCTGGTTCGTTTTTACTTTTTCCCCGGAATTTTAGTTATTTAATTTTTTATAGAAATGAACATTTACATTGGAAACATTGCTTACACGATGGATGACCACGATTTAGAGCAATTATTTGGCGAGTTTGGTGAAGTATCAAGCGCCAGAATTATTATTGACAGAGCAACAAACCGTTCAAAAGGTTTTGGCTTTGTTGAAATGACAAACGACGAAGAAGGCCGTCAAGCTATCGAAGCCTTAGAAGGCAAAGAAATTAATGGTAGAAATCTTAGGGTAAACGAAGCCCGTCCAAGAGAGAACCGTTACTAAGCAAAAAAAAAAAATTAAAAAGCCCCGTTTGAGTTTCAAACGGGGCTTTTTTTATTCCGGAAGGGGCAACGCATTTTATTGTTGAGGTGTCTAAAACTTAGCAATTAACGTTAAGTTAATAAAGTGCACCTTAGCAGTAGCTTAAATTAAAGCCATGAGCCCCAAAAAATACCTTTTTATTTTATTCACTTTTACAACTTTTTTTGTTTCGGCTCAAAGTGGTAATTATTTGAAATTTAAAACCATTCCGGATGACGGGGGCGACCCGGCTGTTGCTAATATTGATAGTGTTCGAAGCTGGGTGTTAAATATTCTCCATTATGGTGGTGGTATAATTGATACCAATAGTATCAGGTTTGTGGGTGATCCGCGAGCCTTTTGTCGTTTTTGGGATGGAGATGGCAACTTTTCGGAACTTGAATGGAATACAGGTATAGCGTTATCAACAGGCGATCTCAAATTACTGGAAACACCTCAAAACACCTCCGGGTATGCCGATTTAATAGATTTTGGAATGCCGGGAGATACCTCGCTGTTTGAAATGTACAAACGTATTTTTAAGCCACCTAATTTTGATACTGTTCCAACCATGAGCATTCATACAGGTGATGCCGCCTATATACAGTTTAATTATCAGGCTTTTGACACAATAATAAGTATTGATTATGTTTTTGCTTCGGATGAATATCCGTTTAGTAATCCTCAATACGATGCAAATATTACCGATGCCACCCAGTGGTCCATTAACAATATGAACGATTTTTTCGGTATTTTTATTGGTGGAATAGGCACCCCCCCCGAAAGTCTGATGCCTCTTAACAATATTCCCTATACCGATCCTCAAGGGCATGATTACGATCTCCCTGTATGTGCCGCCACCCTTAATGCCGATCATCAAAACAGTTTTTTTCACCCTAACCCGCCACCGTTGGGAGCAGGAGCAGGCTTTGAGTTTGACGGTTTTACTTCTGTTTCTCCCAATGCCGACCCCCCGCCTCCTCGAAATAATGGAAAAGGTGAACTGCGCACTCTCAAAATAGAAAAGAAAATTACCCGCTGCTCGCAAAAAACCATCAAAATAGCTATCGAAGATTATAAATCTTATTTCCCTTCCGGAGATTCCGGGTTTTTTGTTAATTCTACTGTTTTCCTGAAAAAAGGTGCACTTAGAGGGGGACGCTCAAAACCCGGTTGGAAACTGACAAAAAAAGAATGGAAAGGATTGGGACTGGAAGGAAAACTTATTGAACCTACCCAAGGACAATCAGAAGGGTGTAATGAGCTGTTTCTTACCTTTACACTGGACTTCCCTCCGGGTGGAACCGATACAATTTATCCCATCCCCTTTACCATCAATAATAACTCCCGAAATCTGGTGTATGTTATTGATACTACCCACAACAACGATACTTTAACCATCGACACCCTCTACTTTGGTCCCACCGAAACAATAAAAACCATTCGGCTGATTGCTCACGACCTCTCCTTCGAACAAATTAAAAGCTGTATATTTTCTTATCCCTCAAACCCCTGCGAGTTTGATAATCCGTTTGGTGGCGCTTATTCCGGAAGGATTGACCTTGAACTTATCGACAACAGCCCCATCGTGTTTGATTTTGAACCATCACCGGGATATAAAGAGTACGAAGCCTATTGCAAGGAGACCATCGACCTGAGAGTTGACAGCTCCGGTAGTGATGCCTTAACGCACGGGGGAGTAAAACCACTCTACTATATTTGGCCCGACGGCCCCATTCCGCCCGAACCGGTTTTTTCATATACGGTGAATGCAAACCCCGATTATGTTCCGGTAACTGTTAACGACCGCTGCTTAAACGAGTCATCCACACAGGTAAAAATTGTTAATAAACCCATTGTTTTAAAAAAGATACAATCCATTTTTCTTTGCGGGCCGGGGCAAGAGGCTACTGTGCCTGTTCAAACCATTATGCCTAATCCAACGGATATGCCCGGATATGCTATCAGTCATCTATTGTGGGAGCGTAGTGATCCGCCACCTGTTATCCCGTTAGGAGACCGGGATGGCGACTCGATAACCGTGGTGTACGATAACGATGTGGGCGACGCTATCTGGACTTGCGGCTACACTGCTACCGACATTTGTGGTGGCACCGCCGATTCGATATTTACCGTTAACCAGTCGAGCCTGGTGTTGGAAAACATTGGTGTTTGTAAAGGAGAAGAAATTGAACTGACAACCGGAACTCCGGCTCACTGGTATCAATGGTATCGTTACAACACCGGTGGAGATTCGGTATTAGTGGGAGAAGCCCAAACTACCTACGATAGTGATTATCCGTTGGAGCAATCGCAAATTGTTTACAAGCTCTTTATCGAAGATAATTGTGGCGAAAAACAGAACGCCGAAATGACGGTGTTTGTCGATACCTACGAGCCTCAAATTACCTATAACCCTAAAAATGAAATTTGCTTTGGAGAAGATATTACATTAGAGGCTAACGGCAGTAATACCTCCACAGTATCTTACACCTGGCTCAAGGGCTCTGATGTGGTGGGAAACAGCCAAAATATTACTTTTGGACAGGCCGATTATAACACGCCCGGCAACTACAACTATACCCTGAGTACCATTTCCGAATCGCAATACTTTTATTGTACCAACAGTGCCGGTGCGAGTTTCACGGTACACGCCAATCCAACTTCGGCTTTTGCCGTCGACCCACCCGATCATGCCTGTACCAATACCGACATAAACTTCGATTACCTTGATGATGTAAGCAACAAAACCTTTGGCTGGCAGTTTGGCGATGGAGGATCCGATGCCCAACCACACACCATTCATCAATACACAATACCGGGTAATTACAATGTTGCCCTTCACATCGACTTAACCTACCCTACTCCTACCGGACATGTTTGCTCGTCAGACAGTACCATGGTGTTAACGGTTGACCCGTTGCCACAGCCCGATTTTAGTGCTTCTCCGGTTGAAGGGTGTGAGCCGCTGTTTGTTCAGTTTACCGATGCGTCGCAGGATATTTTACCCGGTGCAGTGTACCAGTGGCAGTTTGGCGATGGAGACTCCGGTGTAACCACCTCCCCTTCACACATTTACGAAACTTATGGAAAGTATCCGGTAACTTTAAAGGTATCGAATACCAATCGCTGTTTTGCCGAAGTTACCAAACCCGATTATATTGTTGTTAACCCCAATCCCAAAGCCAATTTTATAGCCGATCCGTGGATAACCACCATGGATAATCCGGTCATTGTTTTTATCGATTCCTCGTTGAGTATCGACGCTATTGATAACTACGAATGGGATTTCGGCGACGGGGATAACAGCTTTGAACAAGACCCCGAACACATCTATGGCAAAGCCGGCGATTACATGGTTACCCTTTTTATTACTACCGATAAATCATGCCCCGATACCATTACCAAAATGGTAAGTATTACCGAGTTCGTGGTACTTTACATTCCTTCGGCGTTTGCCCCGGGAAGTGCTATTGCCGAGAACAGGATTTTTACCATTAAAGGTACCGCTATGGATGATTATAATATTTACATTTTTAACCGTTACGGGCAGCAGGTGTGGAGCAGCCATAATTTTGAAGTTTCATGGGATGGTACCGATATGAATGGGCAAGAAGTGCCTGCAGGAACCTACATCTATAAAATTGAGGGAACTGATTACAAGAAACGGCACATTTTGTACAAAGGAAATGTTACGCTGATACGGTAGGTGAGCCCTTTTTTAAGTGAAAAGCGAAACCACCCG
>CAZKGB010000221.1:0-4851 GCA_964551935.1 uncultured Lentimicrobiaceae bacterium
CTTATTTAAATTAAACCACTTTGTGGTTCTTTAACTAATTTGATAGTTGTTTGAGTACCTAAATAGGTTAACAAATTATTCTTTAGCGCATCAAAATAGGAATTAGCCTTTAGCTTAGGGTTAAAATTATGCTTATTACTATTGCTTGAATAACAAATTTTTTTTATCTATCTTTGCAATCCCAAAAATACTAAAAGCATCAATATGAATAAAAAGCGGGTACTATTTGTAGCTCAGGAAATTATGCCATACCTTCCTGAGACCAACATGAGCAATATATGTCGTTTTCTTCCACAGAAAACCCAAGAGGCAGGAAAAGAGATACGAACTTTTATGCCGCGCTATGGTTTGGTTAATGAGCGCCGAAATCAACTCCACGAAGTTATTCGTCTTTCAGGTATGAACCTGATTATTGACGAAATCGACCATCCATTAATTATTAAAGTTGCCTCTATCCAACAGGCCAGAATGCAGGTTTACTTTATTGATAATGAAGATTATTTTCATCGTAAATTTTTATTCAGAGACCATAACGAAAAATTCTTTGATGATAATGATGAAAGAACAGCCTTTTTTGCCAGAGGGGTTATGGAAACGGTAAAAAAACTTGGCTGGACACCCGACATTATTCATTTGCACGGATGGTTTAGCGCGCTGGTTCCTTTTTATGTAAAAACACTCTATAAAGATAACCCGTTATTTACCCACGCTAAAATTATCCTTTCGTTATACGACGATGCCTTTTCCGAACAATTTAGTAAGAATTTTGCAAAAAAAATAATGGTTAAAGGAATGGATGAAAATCTTTTCCAACATTATAATAATGCCGATTATCAAACGTTGATGAAAGGTGCCATCGAGTTGGCGGATGCTTTTATCATGGGAAGTGAAGAGATTAACCCAAAAGTATTAGAAGCCGCTAAAGCCACCGGGAAACCAATCCTCGATTATCAGACAGATGAAGATTATCACGTGAAGTACAATGAGTTTTATGATCAAATTATCGGAGAGTAGAAAAAAAGCCACCTTTACCATATTGCGTAAAGGTCTGTTTTTATTACCCGTTTTTTTCTTGTTATTATTTTTTTCCTGTAGAAAAAGTCCCCATACTTTAGGTACGTCTCTATTACCGGAAAATGCTCAGTTAAAAATTGTCTATGGCTTTTGGGATGGGCTATACGGCTATTCTTTTCTTGAAGATTCCATTAGAACGGATGAGCTTTCGCGAAATTTACTGGGTAGTATAAGCGATTCTGTTTTTGGCGTTACCACAGCCAATATTGCAGCTCAGTTTGCTCTTACATCCAACGGTATGGACTTTGGTGAAAACCCTCAGCTCGATTCAATGGTTTTGTACTTACGGTACAACGGCGAAATTTATGGCGACAGCTCTACAGTACAATACCTCCATTTGTATGAACTTAGTGAGGATATTTATTTGGACAGCACCTACAACTCGAAAAGCACCTTTGAGCATAACAATTTTGACTATGCAAATTATAGTTACCGGCCTGCACCGCACGATAGCGTTGTATTGGGCGAAGGCGTTTTAGCCGACACCGTTGCCCCGCAAATGGTTATCAACCTTAGTAACCTCTCACCCGATTTAGGTCAAAAAATTTTAGATGCCGACACAACTGTTCTGGAATCGGATAGCACTTTTCGCGAGTATTTTAAGGGACTCTATTTTGAATCGGAACCGGTTATTTCTAATGGAGCACTGTTTTCGGTTAACTTTTTGTTAAGCGGTTCGCAAATAATGCTCTATTATCATAATGATGAAAAAGATTCATTAAGATACCGCCTTGGTGCCAATATTATTACAGCTCGCGTTAACAACTATACGCATGATTACAGCTCGTCGCCTGTCGATTTTAAACAGCAGGTTTTAGATGGCGATACCACCCTTGGTTTTGAAAAGTTGTACGTTCAGGGGGCCGGCGGTGTGAGAACAATCATAAAAATTCCTGATATTAATGATTTTACTGACAGTAGAAGAATAGCTTTTAATGAAGTGAAATTAATTATTCCGGGTGTAACCAAACCCCTTATTGCCCCCGAACGACTGGCATTGGTTGAATTTACCGAAGACAGTACTTATGTTCCATTGATTGACCAATTTGAAGGCGATAACTATTTTGGCGGTACTTACAAAAGTAGTTCCAACGAATACGTTTTCAGAATAACAAGGTATATGCAAAGTTTATATACGGGCAACCAAACCAATAATAGATTGTATTTATTTGTTTCGGGAGCATCCATAAACCCCGAAAACTTTATTATTAAAGGAAATAAGTACGAAGGAGATACTACAGGAATGCGCCTTGAAATTATTTATACCGATTTGGACAATACAAACTAATTAATACCTTTGTTGTTGACTTTTACTGGATAGTTTTAATAAATAATACTTTTTATCAATGTGCGGAATTGTTGCTTATCTGGGTTCTAAAAAAGCCTACCCTATACTAATTGACGGATTATATAAGTTAGAATACCGAGGGTACGATAGTGCCGGTGTTGCCATCCTTGATAAGGGATTATCTGTTTACAAAACCAAAGGAAAAGTATCGAAACTTGATGCATTTATCAAAGATAAAAATGTTAATGGATCGATTGGTATTGCACACACCCGCTGGGCTACACACGGTGAACCCAACAAAGAGAATGCTCACCCTCACTATTCCATGAATGAAAAAATTGCCATTATTCACAATGGAATTATCGAAAATTATGCAACACTTAAAGAGGAGTTAAAAGGGCGTGGGTATCGGTTTAACTCAGAAACCGACACCGAAGTGTTGGCAAACCTTATCGAAGATGTGATGCACAACGAGTCGTGTTCGTTACAAGATGCCGTATTGATAGCACTTAATCAGGTAGTTGGAGCTTATGCATTGGTGGTTATTTCGGAAGAGGACCCTGATATGCTCATAGCAGCCCGAAAAGGAAGTCCCATGGTTATTGGTATTGGCGATGATGAGTTTTACATTGCTTCGGATGCTACGCCAATTATTGGATATACCAAAAATGTGGTTTACATGGATGATGAGGAGATTGCCATTTTAAAAAAGGGTCAACCGCTTAAAATAAAGACCATTTCCAATAAAGACAAAACACCTTACGTACAGGAATTAGAGTTCAATTTGAAAGCATTGGAAAAAGGAGGTTTTGAGCATTTTATGCTAAAAGAGATTTATGAACAACCTTCTTCAATACGTGATAGTTTACGTGGCCGATTGCGTGCTAAAGAGGGTGTTGTATCGTTGGGTGGTATCGTAGATTTTGAACAGAAAATTATACATGCTAACAAAATCATTATGATTGCATGTGGAACTTCCTGGCATGCTTGTTTGGTTGGAGAATACCTTTTTGAAGATTTAGCACGAATTCCCGTTGAAGTGGAATACGCCTCCGAGTTTAGATACAGAAACCCCATAATTACCGAAAAAGATGTTGTTATTGCTGTTTCACAGTCGGGAGAAACAGCCGACACCTTGGCAGCCATTGAGCTGGCAAAAGAAAAAGGAGCCACCGTACTGGGCGTGTGCAACGTGGTAGGCTCTTCTATTTCGAGGGCAACCCATGCAGGGTCCTATACCCATGCCGGACCCGAAATTGGAGTGGCTTCAACCAAGGCTTTTACGGCACAGGTTACTGTTTTAACCATGATGGCTTTGCGCATGGCGCAGCTTAAGGGTACCGTTCCCACTTCACGGTTTATGCAAATTTTACATGAGATGGAAGCTATTCCCGATAAGGTTGAAGAGGTGCTTAACGACGAAGGCGTAGCCCAAATGATTGCCGAAAAGTACAAAGATGCTACCAATTTCCTTTATCTTGGCAGAGGTTACAATTTTCCGGTAGCCCTCGAAGGAGCTTTAAAACTCAAGGAGATATCTTACATCCATGCCGAAGGTTATCCCGCTGCTGAAATGAAACATGGTCCCATCGCGTTGATCGATAAAAATATGCCGGTGGTGTTTATTGCAACCAATAACGTTATTTACGAAAAAGTAGTAAGCAATATCCAGGAAGTAAAAGCTCGAAACGGTAAGGTAATTGCCATTGTTACCAAAGGCGATAAAGTGGTTAGAGGACTTGCCGATTACGTGATTGAAATTCCCGAAACCGAAGATATGCTGGTGCCATTGCTGGCCTCGATACCTTTGCAGAAACTGGCTTACTATATTGCCGTGATGCGGGGGTGTAATGTCGACCAACCACGAAACCTGGCCAAGTCGGTTACGGTTGAGTAAAACAGTAAAGCTTTCATTCTTTTAATGATAAACCATATCAAATGAATAAAGGAGATGTTTCCCGTTTTCTTAGGATGGCCGGATTGATGCACCTGACAGATAAACTCCGATACTATTTTTACAAAGTTAAAAACAGAAGAAAAAACAACAACTTTAAAAATAAATACCCTCACGTTAAACTCCCTCCCGATTATTACATCTACGAATCTTTTCAAATTGACTACGAAGAATATTTTATGAAAAGTCGTGAATCGGCTCATTGGATTTTGAATTTCTTGAAAAAGCATAATCCTCAGGGTCCGTACAATATTCTCGATTGGGGATGTGGTCCCGGAAGGATTATCCGTCATCTGCCCGATTTTTTGGATGAGGAGAGCCGTGTGTTTGGTACCGATTACAATGCTGCTTCCATCGAGTGGTGTAAAACCAATCTTCCGAAAATAGATTTCAATTTGAATGGTCTGGAGGCGGATCTGCCCTACGATGGCAATTTCTTCGATTACATTTACGGAATCTCGATTTTTACCCATCTTTCGGAAAAAATGCATTATGAATGGATGACTGAGTTACACAGAGTGTTAAAACCGGGAGG
>CAZKGB010000222.1:0-4848 GCA_964551935.1 uncultured Lentimicrobiaceae bacterium
GATGATGTTGGGGCCTAAAGTGTTGCTTATTGATAATTACTCTGCTTCTGATGGCGACCTGTTTCCTTATCAGTTTAAAAAATTAAAAATGGGAACGGTTATCGGTGTTCGCTCGTGGGGCGGAGTTGTTGGTATCCGCGGTTCGTTACCGTTTATTGATGGCGGTGATTTGCGTAAACCCGAATTTGCCCCCTTCGATACCGAAGGAAAATGGGCCATCGAAGGCCATGGCGTTGACCCTGACATTGTCATCGACAACGATCCTGCCAAAGAGTATGCAGGCGACGACCAGCAACTTGATAAAGCTATTGAAGTGGTATTGGAACAGATGAAAAATGTTAAACCCATTCCGCCCATTCCACCGTTTCCCGATAAAACCAAATAATCCACATTAATTGGAAAATCAAAACTTTAGAGTGAAATAAAATAGTGTATATTTGTTTGGTTTAAAAGATAACTTGATGAAACGAACACTCCTCTTTTTAAGTATTTTTTTAGTGGTATTAGTACAATCCGTAACGGTTGCCCAAACAACAACAAGCACCGATTCATCGAATCTTAAAGTGCCAACAGCCATTAGTTTGCTTAATGTGAACACCGAACTTGAACAAACTCAAAACAAACTGACTAAGATTTCTCAGAATGTTAAAGGGCTGGCGTTCAAATCAGATTTTGACTCATTAATAGCGGTTTATTCCCATTTTATGGAAAATGAGGCGTACGATGTAAATGAAGTTAAAGCTCAAACGGTTTCCAAGTTTTATTTGGAGAATGGCTTGCGAAGTTGGACAGGATACCAACAACGGGTTAAGGATGCCCTTAACGATGTGGGAAACCGCCTTGCCACTCTTAAAAAAAATATTGATAACCTTAAATACGAAAAGGAAGTTTGGCAGCTTACGCTGAATAATGCAACCTCAACAGCTGATGTTCCCAAGGAACTAAAGTCGCAGATTAGAAAAATGGTTACTCAAATTTTAAAATCGGAAAAAGATTTTGAAGCAAAACAGAAAGGGCTAATTCTTCAGGAAAATAAACTAACCGATTTGTTAATTACAACTAATGATGTTTTAGACAAAATTCAGAACCTGAAAAAACAGATGCGTGCCAGCCTTTTTGTTCCTTCGGAACCTGTTTTGTGGCGAAGCTCATTAAAACGTAGTGATGTTTTTCCTGTTTCTGAACATTTGAAGCGTGTTTGGAATATAAATAAACGAAGTGTCCGGAATTATTTTGCGCAACAAAACTTCCTTTTAATATTATTGATTCTTTTGTTGGAAGTAGTTGCTTTTACCTTTCTTAGAAATCGCTACAATAAACTGGGTTACGACGACAGCAAGCCCGGGTTTGTTAATGCTAATTTTGTTTTTAATACAAAACGTACATCCTCTTTGTTATTAATACTGCTTTCAACCATTCTCATTGTCCTGAAAATCATCCCTCTGTCTGTTTCGGCACTACTCACCATCGGACTGTTAATATTGGCAATACCGTTGGTGTCAAGGTTTGCAGGCTCTAAAGGCAGCCAGCAAAGCCTCATTGTTTTTGCCCTGTTTGTGCTTAACGAAATGGAAGTAGTATTTTGGTATTTTGGCGACTTACTGCGTTATTATATAATATTCGAAGGGGTAGTCGGGATAGTTCTGGTTTATTACCTGATGGCTTTCAAATTTATTAAAAAAGAAAATAACAATGCTCCTTATGCTCAAAAGATAACTCTGATCTCGGGCTTTATCATTACCTTTTTCTTGCTATCTTTTATAGCCGATGTTTTTGGTTTTGTAAACCTTTCTACGCTGCTTACCAAAACCGCTGCTAAAATTCCTGCTATTCTTTTAATCGTTTTTCTTTTGTACAAATTGTTGGAAATAATAATTATAGCAGGTTGTGAGGCGGGAAAAAGTTTTAAATGGCACGCTTCCAGATATTGTGTCAACATTGAACTGAACCTGATTCGTGTTTTGAAATTAGCCACGGTTTATATACTTATTGGACTGATTCTAGACACCCTGGAGATTTACAAACCGGTAGCCGATTGGATTGTCGAAGCGCTTGTTTACAATATCACTATTGGAAGCATAACCATCTCTATGAGCAGGATTTTGGGGATGATACTCATCATTGTTGTTTCCTATTTTCTGGCCAACATTTTTAAGGTATTGTTCGGAAATTCCGAGCTGGTAAACAAAAGCCTTTCGAAAGGGTTCCTGTTTGCCATCAACAAAACGGTGGGTTACATTATCATTATCATTGGATTTATTATAGGGTTTGCCTACGCCGGTATCGACTTGGGAAAATTCAGTCTGCTGGCGGGAGCGCTGGGTGTTGGTATTGGGTTTGGCCTCCAGAACATTGTAAATAACTTTATCTCGGGCCTGATACTGCTTTACGAGAGGCCTGTTGAAGTGGGCGATATTATTACTGTGGGCTCTTTGATGGGAGAAGTCAAGTCAATAGGGGTAAGAGCCAGTAAAATACGTACTTTCGATGGTGCTGAAGTGGTTGTCCCCAACGGGAATATTATTTCCAACGATTTGATAAACTGGACCCTATCCGATAAAAAGCGAAGGCTGGAAATAAAAATTGGAGTTGAATACGGCAGCAACCCCAATGAGGTACTTAAACTATTGCAAAAAGTGGCTGTTAACAACGATAAGGTTTTGGTTGATCCGGCTCCCACGGTGCTGTTTGATGGCTTTGGTGAAAGCTCATTAGATTTCAGGCTGTTAGCCTGGGTACATTTCAACGAATCTTTATCCACAAAGAGTCAGCTTTCAATTGCCGTTTACGATGCACTTTCCGAAGCAAATATTGGAATCCCTTTTCCTCAAATCGACCTCCATATTAAAGAGCATTTGACTGAGCAGCCAAAGGTTGTAACTCCTAAAGCTCCCGACAATACACCCGAAGTAGTGAATGATGTCATTGAAGAAGATGATGAATAGTTGAAAAAGTTTTTATTGGGTCGGAATAGGAAAATCAATTATTAATACAGAATGGTTTATATCATGAAAAAGATTTGCGCGGGAATCCTATTAATAGCTTTGTTCTTAATATCTTCGTTTAATGCTGTTGGCCAAAACACAATAAAAACCGACACAACAAAAATTGCCCCTCAGTTTGCCGAGCTTGTAAAGGTTTCGGGTGTGTTTTATCTGGCTTCAACTTATGTGCATGAGTCAGAAAATCAGGAGTTTGCTTTCTCGGTGCGTAGGGCATACCTTACTGTAAGGGCAAATATTGCAAAAAATCTTTCAGTTCGGTACACGCAGGATATAACCATCGATAATGAGGGGGCTGATGCGGGAAATGTAGAGCTTCGCATCAAGTATGCTTATATGCAATACAATTTACCCGACTATCTGTTTTTCTCCAACAATCATCTGCGATTCGGGGTTACACAGCGTCCGTGGTTTGACTACGAGGAGCACATAAACGTTTACCGCGTGCAGGGGCCCATGTTTTTGGAGCGATCAGGCTTGTTTAACTCCTCGGGGTTTGGCCTGAGCTACGAAGGCTATTTGGGTGATAAGTTGTCGGGAGATTACGTTCGCCATGTAAATTCGCACTACCCCGGTAAATATGGATCCTTTTCGCTTGGTATTTTTAATGGGGGCGGGTATCACTTACTGGAGAAAAACCTTAACAAAACATTTGAAGCAAGAATATCGTTAAGGCCGTTGCCTTCTTCGCTGCCCGGTCTGCAATTTTCCTACTTAGGTGTTTACGGAAAAGGAAACCTGGCAAGCTCTCCGGAGTTCGTGGTAAATGTCGGTTACGTATCTTATGAAAACCACTTTTTTACTTTAACGGCGCAGTACGAACAGGGAACGGGAAACTCAACCGGCTTTTATGTCGACAGTAATTTAGTGGCTTTGCCTCATCACGGGTATTCGCTTTATGGTGAATTCAGAATTCCAAAGACTTCGCTGGCGCTTTACGGCAGATATGATTATTTTAATCTCAAAGGAGAAACCACAATAATTACAAGACGACAGATTTACGGGATTAGTTGGAGATTCCTTAAACAGAATAAAGTAGTTTTTACCTATCAAAAAGGAGCTGCCTTTGCCAACACCGATATCCGGCTGTATGATTTGGCGTTGGATGTCTCATTTTAAAAGTGATCAACCGGTTTTTACGGCTTGTATCCCGATTGGTTTAAAATTAATTGAGAATCGTTGTTTTGCAGAAGCTGCTTTAAGGTAACCTTCCGGTTTTTGTCCATATACGCACTTACAATCTGCCATCCAATCCATTCGCCAAGTCTTGCAGGTGCCTCAGCATCAAAACCTTTGGTAAAGGGGCCGTCTTGCATAAGTTTGTTGGTTTGCATAAAGTTGGCGCTAAACAACAGTTTTTGGCCTACCAAAAACCCCCATAATTTTTTCTCATTTTTTTCTACCCAATTCAGTTGTTTGGCCGTGTATCTGATTTTTAAGGTGTCGGCTAAATCAGGCATCACAGCATCTAAATAATAAAGCTCTTTCCCGGCCGAAATCATCATGTCAAGCAGATTGCGTGCTTTTCCTCTTCTGTAAGGAAGGGTTTCGTATAGTGTTTTCATCACATCAACAGGAACCTCCTGCTTAACCATCCAATGGGTTTTATAGCGGGGAATACCCATTCGGGCGTAATAAATGAAGCCGCTGCCAAGGTAGTTATCCAGGCCAATCAAAATTACCGAATCGACCGATAAAATAGGAGCTTCAAAATAACCACCCGATATATACGAATAAAACGACGGAAGTTTTTGATCAGGGAAATAGTAATGAAAACGGGAAAGCGATATGGAAAGCGTTTTCTCCAACGGCTTCAGGGTTGAAAAAACTTCAGAAGTATGTTGAT
>CAZKGB010000223.1:0-4826 GCA_964551935.1 uncultured Lentimicrobiaceae bacterium
TGCACTTGCAAAAAAATTCAAAAAAAGAGAAAATATTTTTAGATTTGGAAATATTTATGGTCCTGGAGATTTAAATTGGGAAAGAATTGTGCCAAATACTTTTAAGAAAATAATAGAAGGAAAAAAAATAAATGTAATCGGAGGGTTTCATATGTACAATCCGCTAACAAAAGGGTTGTCGGAGAAAAAGCAAAAAGTAATTGAAACCGGCAGTTTGCTTAATTCCAATCCGGATATCAGCAAAATTGCTACGGGTCATTGCACCGGCCGTGATGCATTTAAAATTTTAAAAAGCACCTTGGGAGACAAACTGTACAGTTTAAACACCGGAAGCAGGATTTCTTTGTAATGCTGCTTTTAAAATGCAACAAAATTCTGTTTCTTTTTGCCGCTCACGAAATGCAGTCGTCAACTAATATTTTTTTAGACAAAGTTTTACGGTTAAATGAAGAATGCCTGTACAGTCTCACATCATTTTGTTTAAAAGATTTTGTTTTACCACCTATTTCTAAAGTGTAATTATCCGCCATTACTCCGTACGAAGACCAGGGAAACGTGCGAGAGGATTAAGTTGGTCTAATTATTAATATTAACTTATACTTCAGGGCAACCCTTTTGCTACAATTTGGTGTCATAATTACATTATTGAATTAAACGTAATTTTTATTATTTTTGACCTCATTTTCAGTATTAAAGGATTTCTTTTTATTTAAGCTATCATTTTGGCGCCAAGATACCGTGGCTGCTTACTGACAGGAAATTCTACTGAAAGGGTCACCTTGAAATACAATTGTTATGAAGTCTGTTTTTATTAAGTTTTTGCTCGCTCATCTTTTTGTTTTACTATCTGTCGTGCTATGGGCGCAGGAGCCTACCGATCAGGACTGTCTCGGAGCTATCACGGTTTGCCAGTCGGTGTACGTGCAGCCAAACTCCTATTCCGGCACAGGTAATTATCCCAACGAAATACCCCATCCGGGGTCGTGCCCAACCAACTGTCTCAATTCGGGGGAGAAAAACGATGTTTGGTATATTTTCACGGTAAACTCAGGCGGTAATCTCGGTTTTCAAATTACACCCAACAATATGAGTGATGATTACGACTGGGCTGTTTTCAGTTTAAACGACTATGATTGCGAAGATATTTATAACCACGTGGGTGAGATGCAGGTTAGCTGCAATTATTCAGGGACATCCGGAATTACAGGGGCCACACAGGTAACAGGTTCCAGTTGTGTTGGAGCTTCCGGCAGCAACAAATGTGTTTTTATTCCGGTGATTGAGGGCGAAACCTATGTTCTGAATATCAGTAACTTTTCCAGCTCACAATCGGGATATACTTTAGACTTCGGACTTTCAACAGCCAATATTTACGATGATGTTCCGCCGGAGATTGCCACCATTTATTCGGATGACCTGCAATGTGAATCTAACGAACTGGAGTTTGATTTTTCTGAAAGGGTTTTATGTAACTCCGTTCAGCCTACCGACTTTTCCCTTACCGGCCCGGGAGGCCCCTATACCATTACTGACGTTTATGGATATACTTGCCAGCAGGGAGGTTCGGCTGAAGACCATTTTACCATGGTTTTTGACCCGCCCATTTACGAGAGCGGTACCTATTCGATTAATATTTTACCTTTTAGCGGCATACAGGATGACTGTGGAAACACCGCGGCCGTGCATAGTTATAATTTTAACGTGAATTTGAATTCACCTGTTGCCGATGCCGGTGAAGACCAGGATATTGCCTACGGTGCTTCTACGCAGCTCGACGGTACGGTATCAGGAGGCACGGGGAATTTTAACTTTGATTGGCAACCCGAATCAAAATTGGTTGATCACACGGTGGAAGACCCTTTCACCATTAATTTAACCGAAACTACAGAGTATTTAATGACCGTTGATGACCCGGGAAACAACTGTAGAAGCACCGATAATGTTACCGTTAATATTGTCGGCGGCCCTATGTCGGTTTCCGTTACAGCCGACTACCAATCAGTTTGTTCGGGCAATCCTGTTACCATTCAGGCAGTACCCAGCGGAGGGGCAGGTGCTTTTACTTACCTATGGACTTCCGACCCTCCGGGGGTTAATTTTACCAGTCAGGTTATTACTGTTTCCCCTGAGGTAACCACCACCTATTTTGTGGAAGTTACCGACGGCTATACTACTTTAACAGATCAGATAACCATCACGGTTTATCCAACCCCTGTTGCAGATGCCGGCCCCGAACAAGAGATTAATTTTGGAACCTTTACCTTTTTAGACGGCTCTGCATCCAATGGTGAGGCTCCCTACAGCTACAACTGGTCACCACCCGATCGTATTGATGGAGATATCACCATTCCCAACCCGCAAACGGTTATTTTGGAGACCAATCAAATTTATCAGCTTTATGTGATAGATCATCATGGATGCCCGGGGGAAACGTCAGAAGTTAATATTAAAGTTACGGGAAGCGCCCTTGGAGCACAACCCATGTCGTTGCCTGCTCAAATTTGTTATGGTGAGAGTGCCCTGTTGGTTTCCAATGTTTCCGGCGGCGGCGGAGGCCCTTACACGCTGGAATGGAGAGAAAAAGATGGTGCCTGGAGCACAACAGGTGACAGCGTAGTAGTCAGTCCCACCGAAACAACAAAATATTTTCTTAAAATATCTGATGGTTTCACCCTGGTTGATTCCATCCTTTATACACTTCAGGTAAATCCGCTACCACAAATTAATCTTATCCCCGAAGGAGTAACGCATGACGGAAATGTTATTAAAGTTTGTGTTCGTGATACGGTGGTAATTGATGCAGGCAATGAAAACAACCCGCCTGACATGGGTTATGTTTGGTCAAACGGATGGCCCGGCCGTTATCTTACGGCAAAAACCAATGGTAATTTACTGGACTTCCAAAGCTACGATGTAACGGTTACAAACAACGTAACAGCATGCCAAAGTACCGATAGCGTTTCGATACTGTTTGATTTTAAAGAGTGTGGAACAGGGGTTGACGAGAACAGCATGGAAAACCAACCGGTTTTTGTTTATCCCAATCCTAACAAAGGCGTTTTCCAGCTGCAAACGGTGGAAGGCATTAAAAAACTGGAGATTAAAATTATGGATGTTCAGGGCCGGGTAATGATGAAACGTAACTTTTCATCGATAAACCCGGGCGGATGGATCAAAGATATTGATATTAGTAAGCTGGCGAATGGAGTATATCTGTTTAAATATAAAGCAGATAACAAAGTCTATACGCAGAAAATTGTAAAGAAATAATATTACCAAAGCGTTAAAGAATGAAGACGACCCCCCGATTTTTAAGAGTAGTTTTAATACTACTCTTTTTTGCAGGATACAACTCGATAACCTTTTCTCAAACTTTAACCCCGTGCGATTACCATCGTCCTCACGAAGCCGATCAGTGGCGCTTTGGCGATGATGCAGGTGTTGATTTTACCAACCTGGAAAATCCTGCTCCTGTTGATGGCAACTTCTTCGGTGATTATACCGCGTATGCGCCGGGAGGCGTTTCTGCTATTTCAGATAAAGACGGCCACTTGCTCATGTATTGCAATGGTTTTAATATTTGGAACAGCAGCTCAATTATTATGAGCAACGGCGATGGGCTTAAAGGTAATAATGGCTCTACCATGACATCGCTTATTGTTCCCAATCCCGGCAACGAGAACCAATATTACGTATTTACGCTGGATATGTATTTCCCGGGGTTTTTTGAAGATGGAATCCGTTTTAATCTGGTTGATTTTGCAAACAACGGCAACGGTTCTGTTACCACCAAAAACGAAATACTTTTTGAGCAGAACACTCAAAAAATTGCCGCCATCAAACATAAAAACGGAAAAGATTACTGGATTGTAACACATGGTTTTGGAGATGATAAGGGAGACAGCTTTTATGTGTTTTTGTTAAGTGACGGGTTAAGCACAACACCGGTAATTTCGAAAGTCGGGCTTAAAGAGAATTATGATATAAACAATTTCCAGTCGTTTAATAACGAAGCCGGATACATGGTTGCCTCTCCCGACGGCAGCATGCTGGCACAGGTGGTAAATTTTGATGGCTATGTTGAGCTTTTTGATTTCGACAATGCTACGGGTAAAGTCAGTAATGCCCGAAACAGCACACCGGGCGTGATAAAAGGCCCTTATGGGGTGGCCTTCTCGCCTGACAACTCTAAATTATATGTAACTACAGCACCCCTTGATAACTCCACAAACTTTCTTTATCAGTTTGACTTGACGCAGGCCAACCCTCTTGATAATCCCTTTGTTGTAGATGCTATGGAAGTTACCGCTACTACCCAGGTTTTATTTGGTGCATTGCAGCTGGCAACCAACGGTAAAATTTACGTAGCTAAGTTTATTAAAAGCCTTCCTAATAACAATAAATACCCATCTATAGCACGTATCAACAATCCCGACCGACCGGGAAATGAGTGTAACTACAATAGTCTGGACGGAATCGACCAGGAAGAATTCGATTTGTCCAATGGAAACTGCTTTTCAGGGCTGCCGTCATTTCCCAATAATTTTTTGGATATTCCGCACTTTTGGAGTTACCATTGGTGTCATCATGATACAACAACTTTTACCATCCGAAATATTGCCAACATTACTACTGCTTCGTGGAACTTTGCTTCTGTTAACCCAAATGGCGAAGAGATAGCCAATGGTAATATGTTACGGCCGGGTTACATTTTTAGTGAACCGGGAAGTTATAATATTGAATTGACGGAAGAGTTTAACGGACATCAATATATTTCTCATAACACGGTGGTAATTCATCCATTGCCCGATGTTAAGTTATCCACC
>CAZKGB010000224.1:0-4807 GCA_964551935.1 uncultured Lentimicrobiaceae bacterium
CAACAGGTCGGGAGTAAATTGTATGCGGCTGAATTTGGCATCCACCACATTTGCCAGCGAATTAATGGCCAGTGTTTTAGCCAACCCCGGAACCCCTTCCAGCAATATGTGCCCGTTGGCGAGCAGCCCGATCAACAAGCGTTCGGTCATGTGTTTTTGGCCAATAATTACCTTGTTCATTTCAAGGTAAATTAAATCAACAAACTGACTTTCGCGTTGAATTTTTTCGTTTAATTCTCTGATATCTGTTTCAATCATAATACCTGATTTATTTTTATTCAGCGCAAATGTATTAAATCGTTAGAGAGATGCGCTGTTAACAGATGTTAAAGGAAATTTAGAAATGTTAAAGAGGGGGTTTTAGAGAAATCCTGGTGGGCATTCCCTAATTAGCAGGAGACCTCTCGACTCCCACTTCGACATCCTTCGACGAACTCAGGATTCGGCTCAGTGTCCGCTTGAAGTGACGAGTACTTATCAAAATAAACAAAAAAAACCTGCTCCCATAGTGAAAGCAGGTTTTTTACATTTATTAAAACCGGAGAAACGCTAGTTAAAGATATAACGAATTCCAATTTGCATTTGCCATTTAGAATTGATGGAGACATCCTGAATATAGCTCTCTTTCAGGTTTTTATCAAAGCTAAAGTAGGGTATTCCGTTGTTATCGATTCCCTGAACGGTAATGGGTGTATTGGTTCTCGGAAGCTTATAAACACCCCAGTTTGAGTTAAGCATATTGCCAAAGTTGATAACATCGATGGAGAGCTGCAGCTTGTTAACCTTTTTACCGACTTTAAATTTAATATCCTGCATAAAGCGCAAGTCGATTTGAGCATACCAGGGCAACATGGCGCCATTTCGTTCGGCATATTTGCCTTTACGGGTACTTAAGTAATCGTCCTGATTGATGAATGACTCGAGGGCAGTCCACTGTTCATCGGCATCCGCGGCCGGAACAGCCACACCGTCGGTACCAACTGTTCCAAAGTGGATATCGCTTTTATCGGCCGGAACATAAAGCAAATCATTATTCATAATGTTGTCTTTGTTAAGATCGCCGGCGTAAACAAACGAATAGCGGTTTCCTTTTCCTGCTTCGAAAAACATCCCGAAGGAAGAACGGAACATCCCATAATCGATACCATAATTAGCCGATGAGACGATACGATGCTGCAAGCCGTAACGCGACCACGAAACCGTTGGTGTGTTGGGATTACCAACAATGGGGTTACGCTGAAAAGCATCCGCGGCAATTTCGGCGGGAATAGAGGTGTAGTCTCTCGAACTCAGGTAAGTATAGGCTAAATCAAAGTACAACCCAAAGCGGGTCATTTTCGAAACTTTACCGGTAAGGGTAAACTGGCTTCCCTCTTTCACATTATCCAGCACGATGGTTCCCGCATCCAGAAAACCGATGGCATCCGGATCGGAAGAGTAGATATTTGCTTCGGAAAAATCGGAGAAAATCTTCCGGTTATCGCCGGTTCCCGAAAGCTGGCCTGTTGGAGGTTTCATGTTGTAATTACGGTGAACCACGGCGTTGATATCTTTACCATAGATTCCTTCAATGGTTAACACCCAATTGTTTTTCGTTTTCCAGTCGAACGCCAGGTCGGTTTTCCAGATTTGCGGAAATTTAAAATCTTCGGAAGTTGCATTAACCTGAAAAGTGTACCCGGGATTTATTCCTGCATTAGAAGCCTGATTACCCAACCACACAAACGGAATACGGCCTGTAAAAATTCCGGTACCACCTCGTAATTGGAAGGTGTTTTTTCCGGTTATATCCCAGTTAAATCCCACTCGTGGCGACCACAACGGTATATTTTTAGGCCATTGAGCCGGATCGACTTTGGCAGGATTCCCGTTTTCGTCAACCCAACCATCATAATTCTGAGCCTCTTTTACTCCATCGGTAACAGGGATAGAATTCAGATACAGAGGCATATCCATTCTAATACCATACGAAAGATTAAAACGGGGATTAATTTGAAACTCATCTTGTAAATAAACGGCAAACTGCATTACATCAACGTACGACCAGCTGTATGGTTTTGTTGAGGCATCAGCCACTTGCTGGTTAAAGTCGATATCAGTATCGGGATCAAAATCGGGGTCGGAGGCTTTTTTGTTATTAAGAAAATCCTGAACCGATCCAAACATATCCCAGGGATAGTAAAAGAGGTTAAAAGAGTTTTCAAAATAGAACCTTTCCAACGAAACACCACCGGTAATGGTGTGTTTGTCGGCAAAATAGGTAATATCATCGGTAAACTGATACACATCCTGATTTAAAACATTGTGAGTTGAAAACATCTCCGAGCCGAAGGTGATGGCCAGGTTTCCGTTTGAATCAAAAATATCAACAACAGGGAATGGTGCCGATTTGGGATCGCGATGATCGCGGAAGGCGGTATATCCCAGCATCATTTTGTTGGAAATCTTGTTGTGATAATTGGATTTCCACTCACCCATAATGGAATTAATTTTATTAAATATGCGGTACGATGAGTTTTCGAATGGCAGACGATACGAGGTTGGTCCGCGTCCGATAATAGCCTCGGGATGCGGCAAAATATCTTTATAGGCATCCAACATATTGTAACGAATGGTAATTTGTTGGTTTTTTGAAACATTCCAGTCCAGCTTAGCCAATAATTTGTTATTTGACTTGGAGTGGTTGTACCCCTGGTAAGCACCCGGGTCGTACCCCCAATAATCACGCAATCTGTTTTGAATGGCGATTAAATCAGCCTCGTGAACGGAAGTTACATTTGGTTCTCCGGTATTTTCGCCATTATCGGCTACAAAACCGTGGGCCAGTTCCGTTCGGCGAACACCTTCGGCACTGACAAAGAAAAAGAGTTTGTTTTTAATGATTGGCCCCCCCACGGTAAAACCAAAGGAGTTATCTTTAAAATCGTTGTTTGGTGATTCGGCGTCTCCCACCTTTTTACCAATCATTTTATCATTCTTAAAATAGTAGTAAACCGAAGCTTTTACATCGTTGGTTCCCGATTTGGTAATGGCATTGACACCGGCACCGGTAAACCCACCCTGACGAACATCGAAAGGGGTTAACGAAACAGCAACCTGCTCGATGGCATCCAACGAAACCGGTTGTGCATCCGACTGACCGCCGGGAGTGGCATAGTCGAGCCCAAAGGAGTTGTTAAAAATAGAACCGTCCAACGAAAAGTTGTTGTACAGATTGTTGACCCCGCCAAAGCTGTTTCCATCGCTTTGCGGAGTAAGACGGGTTAAGTCTTGCTGACTACGTTTGATGGTTGGCATGGTCGTAATTTGCTTTTCACCCACGTTGGTAGAAGCGCCCTTTCTGTCGGGATCAAACAAATCATCTCTATTATATGAAACCACTACTTCATCCAGCTGGTCGGCTGCCTCGTAAAGAGTCATGTTAACAACCCCTTTTTGGTTCAACTTAAGATAAACATCTTCCTCCACACCATCTTTATAGCCCACGTACGTAACAGTAACTTTATAAGGACCTCCCACGCGCATGTTGGCAATACGGTAAAACCCGTCTGACTGGGTAATAGCTCCATACATGGTTCCGGTGGGAACATGCACGGCTACTACGTTAGCGGGAAACAAGGGATCTCCGTTCTTGTCGGTTACCCGTCCATTTAACGAAGAGGTTGTTACCCCTTGCGAAAATAGCATCGACCCTGTTAATATAAAGGTCAATAACACTACAAATTGTAAAGATTTTTGATTCATAAAGGTTTAATTATAATTAAAATAATTTATAAAACTAAGGTAAAAGTAAACTTTAAGTAATGTAATACTTAATTAAGTTATTAACATTTGTTAATGAGCATAACATATGTTATTAATTCTCATGTGTTTTACCGTAATCAAGTTGTTAATTATTTTAAGTATGACCTATTGAAGAGCCTAAAACTTAACAATTAAACAAACGGGAACGTCTGTTATACCTTACGAATACCGATTCCCGGCCAGTCGTTAAGCGTGAGTTTTCCGTTAACAACTTTCACTCCTTCGTAAACATCGTTGTTGATAAGCAGGTTTCCATCGAGATCGGCCCAGTCAACCAAGGGCGACAGCTGTGCTGCTGCGGAAACGGCACAGGAAGTTTCGGTCATGCACCCCATAAGAATTTTCATATTCATGGCACGAGCTACCGTAATCATCTTATGGGCTTCGCGCAAGCCGGTGCTTTTCATAAGCTTTATGTTGATACCGGAATAGACATCTTTAAACTTCACCACATCAGCAAGGCGATGGAATGCTTCATCGGCCAGGGTGGGTAACGGACTGTGATGCGTAAGCCAGGCCATATCGTCGATTTGAGCTGCAGGCATGGGTTGTTCAACAAAAATAACACCCTGCTCTTTTAACCAGTTAATCATATCGAGTGCCTGATACTTATCTTTCCAACCCTGATTGACATCAACATAAACGGGAACATCGGTAACACTCCTCACCGAGTTTATCATCTCTTTATCGTTTCCCCTGCCCAGTTTAACTTTCAGCACTTTAAAACGAGCTGCCTCTTTGGTTTTTTCCACCACCACCCGGGGCTTATCAATCCCGATGGTGAAAGAGGTAACCGGTGTTTTCTCGGGAGAAAGTCCCCACAAGCGATAAAGCGGCTGATTAACCATCTTCCCCACCAAATCGTGAAGGGCAATATCTATTGAAGCTTTAGCGGCCCGGTTTCCCTCTGCCACCGAGTCGATGTAATCGAGAATTTCATCCATCCTGAAGGGGTCGGAAAACTGCTCCATATCGACCTTGTTTAAAAAACTGAGAACCGTTT
>CAZKGB010000225.1:0-4788 GCA_964551935.1 uncultured Lentimicrobiaceae bacterium
GAAGTTAGGAGTAAAGTGTTAAGTGTTAAGTGTTAAGAGTTAAGGGTTAAGGATTTAAGATTTTAACCCCGAACTCTTAACTCCAAACTCTAGGCACTCTAGGCACTCCAGACACTTTATTTATCTTAAGTTTAGAGTCAATTAATACAGGACAAGACATCCTTTGATTGCCCGGGATGTTATAGCAACTTCAACATTGCCCGGCATATTATTTTCATGTACATTTGCGCCCGATGAAAAAAACGATAAGCAAGTTGGGATGGATGCTGGTGCTGGCAGGAGTGATGATGGTTTCAGGGTGTGGCGAAGACCAGGCATCAAAAGAAAAGGTAGTTAAAAATATTCCTGAAATAAACTTTCCTCTTTATTCGATTATCGATAGTGCCGTGATTGCTGAAAAGGCCATCGAGCTGGACAAAAAATTTAAACGGCTACAGCGGTTAACAGGGTTTAACGGTGCCGTACTTTATTCCGAAAAGGGTCATCTTATCTTTAAAAAAGCTTATGGCTTTGCCAACGTGAGACGACATCGCGATTCGCTCACTACACACAGTGCTTTTCAGCTGGCATCGGTTTCGAAAATGTTTGGTGCCATGGCTGTTATGATCCTGAAAAAAGAGGGCAAGATTGACTACGACGAAGATATTCGCACCTATATTCCCGAATTCCCTTACGAGGGAGTTACCTGTCGCTTACTGATGACCCACCGTTCCGGATTGCCTCGATACATGAGTCTGGCACTGGATAAATGGAAAAACAAGAGAATCCCCATGGACAACGACGATGTGATGGCTCTTTTTGTTAAGTACAAACCTGATGTTTATTTTAAGCCCAATCACGGATTTCATTATTGCAACACCAACTACGCACTGTTGGCCAACGTGGTTGAAGCAGTTACGGGCAAGCATTTTGATGAGTTTGTAGAAGAGAAAATTTTTAAACCTTTGGAGATGAACGATTCGTTTGTTTACAACATGCGCGATGATTCTTCCGTTCCGTTGTACGTTGAAAAAGGGGTGCCCGGTTATTATCATCGAGGCTGGCGATGGCGTCGTATGGAGAATGATTACCTGAACGGGGTTATGGGTGATAAAAATGTTTACACTTCGGTGGAGGATCTGTTTAAATACGACCGTGCACTCGATAATTTCAAACTGGTTCCCGATACGATATTACACGAAGCGTTTAAAAAAGGGAGTCCCAAATATTGGCGTCGTAAAGACAATTACGGCTTTGGTTGGCGTATCAAGGTTTCTATGGATAGTGTAGCTTATCATTTTGGCTGGTGGAAAGGGTTTCGTACCTTTTACATTCGTGATATGCGGCATCAAAAAACACTGGTAGTTCTCACCAACAAAGACAAAGGCCCGGGCTCCGCTAACTTCTGGAATATTATCAAAGCCGATACATTGCCTTTGGGCAGCTGCTGCGAAGTGAAATGATGGTTGGGTCAGATTTATTTGAAATCATGGCAAGTGAGAAAGAATCAAGACCTGATTTCAACCTGCGATATTTTTCAGCTTGTCAGCGTTGATAAGAATTTAAGGCCAGCAAAGAAGAAACAAAACAGTGATATATAAAAAGAGACCGAATAATTCCGGTCTCTTTTTGTAATTTACTTCAACTTTTACTTGTTGCCATCATCTGGAACGTGATAGATGTTTTCATCATTTCGGTATCCGGTTTTATCTACAAACCAGTCGTACGAAACCTGCCCGCTGCTTTCAGCCCATTCGGCAAATTTCAAATAGGTACTGGTAATTTGTACCTTTTCAACAGGATAATCGAAATGCTCGATAATATTTAATCCCCAGGGTAAGTTGGTTTTTGTGCGGTAATATTTTCCATTGGCAGGATCTGAATTATCGGAATTTTGACCAAACAAATCGGTATCTGCCAGGTTGGTAGGTGTATGGTCGATTAGATGAATTTCAACACCGCGCTGTCCGTCAGCAAATATAAAAGGGTTGTAAGGAGGATTACCAATGTCTGCCAAATCGATGGGTTGCGTAAAGGTGATATGAATGTTTATAGTATCCGGAGTTACATAAGGAGCGTCCGGTTCGGTATTTACTCCAATTCCGTTGCCGGGATGGGGTAATACATCGTAACCATCTTCCCACAGCATGATAACCGCATTGGTTTGCCCGTTCTCCAGGTTTCTGCTATTGAGCGACACAATGTTTCCGGGTACGTTGATGTTTCCCGAAACCTGAGCTACCAACGCGTTTTCAATGGGGAGCTCAAAACCAAATCCATTATGGAAGTAAGCTCCTTGTGCTCTTAAAATAAAGGTTCCATAAATTTCAACCAGCTTATTGTTGCCATTAGTAACCTGATTAAAGTTGTAATCAATTACAGCATCGTTAAAGTCGTAATCACCCAGCGAAGGCCACATATCTTCAAATGCCAGTGTTCCGAAATCGCCCTGATTAAAATAGTAGTTGTTAAAAGCTCTGTCAGGATCATTTGGAAAATCATCGAAATGGTCAGGTACACCGTCGTCATCACTATCGGTACCGGTATAGTCAACCGGTGGAAGAGTAGTTTGGTCAACAGCCTGTATAGGGTTGGCTGTAATATAAAAAACAGCGTCATTGAAATCGTGATCACAATAATTTCTGTCGCGCAAAATATCTTCAAAACCAAGCAGCATTAAATCACGTCCGTTATCGCTTAACAATACGGAATGTTGTTTTAGAGCAGGGTCTGCTTCCGGGTTTAATTCCCTTTGTGAATAGACCACCCATTTGCCATCGGTTACAGTGCCGTTTTTCCAACCGTTGGCCATCAGCACAAAACTAATGGTGGTGTTGGGAGGGAATTGCCCGATATGTACTTTGTTGCCGGCGTACAATCCGCCACCGCTTCCCTGAAAGGATACGTTTGGATAGATAATGGTAATGGTGTCGATGTCGTTGGGTGTTTGTGGAGCGTTACCAGTTGTGTAGGTATAAAATCCTAATACATTCCGATAACCGGCACCTTCGCTAACAAATGTAACATAAACATCACTGGCTTCCGAAAGATGAAGGTTGTGATCGTAATCAAGCGAGAAATATTGAGGGTGCGACTGGGTTAACCACACTCTTTCCGGTAGTGTATTGTTCACATCGCGCATAAACCGGCTGTCTATTGTGTCGTTGTTCGGTTCCAGATAATCGGGTACTCCCTGGCTGTTGTAATTCCCTAAAAATTTGTATTTAGCATTGGTGCTTTTTGCCTGCATCAACGATTTAAACGATGTTTCCGATGGAACTCCTCCCAGTTGAACATCAAACCCGTTTTTGTCTAAATCAACCATTCCCACTTTAGGTAACCCAATATAATCGGTGGTAACAAACAGTTGGGTATAATAAGCCGGCACATTGTATTTGACCGAGAAAATACCCGAGAGATCGGTCTGTCCGCTGGTGATCAGTTTTCCGTTATCTTCGGGATCGTTGGTGTAAATAAAAATTTTAGCACCGTTAACAGGCTGACCCAGATTATCGTAAGCACGAACTGTTAGCGTAGCAGACTTGGTGGTTGACCAATCGAAATTATCAGCTATAACAAGTTCCTCCATGGGTTTTTCACCACTGGGAGTTGGGTTGTCCGGGTTTTTGTTATTACACGAAAATAAAAAGGAAACCAAAATCAACATCAAAAAGATATTCCGAAATAAAAAGTATTGCTTTTTCATAATTACATATTTTTTATAAACCCTTTCATAAATTGTGCCTAAAATCGTTGTACATTATTAAACACAAAGTTACAACAAATTAGAGAAGGCTACAATTCTTTTTTTGAGACAATTATTTTTACAATGCTACGGATACTTTCGGGGTCGTAGCCACAAACTTCAAAAAGTCTTTCTCTTGAACCGTGAGGAATAAACTCGTCAGGGACTCCAAGGGTAATAACGGGGTTTGAAAAGTGGTTCTCCTCTTTAAATTCCAACACGGCATCACTCAGTCCGCCTTTGATTGTGCCATCTTCAATGGTGATGATGTGCTCATAATCAGAAAATGCTTCGGCAAGCAAGTCCTGATCGAGCGGTTTTAAAAACCGCATATCAAAATGGCCGGGAAAGATATTTTCCTTCTCCAATTTTTCGATGGCTTTGCCGGCCAACACCCCGGCGTACCCAAGGGTTATCATGGCCACTTTTTCTCCCGCTTTTACTTTTCTTCCTTTACCTACCGGGATGGGTTCAAACGGTTCTTTTTCAATTTTTTTCGGTCCTCTGTTTTTCGAGTATCTGATAGAAAACGGGCCATCGGTATATTTTGAGGCGGTGAACATCATGTTACGGAGTTCCTTTTCGTCCATGGGAGCTGAAACTACCATATTGGGAATGCTGCGCATAAAAGCCAGGTCGAAAACCCCGTGGTGGGTAGCTCCGTCTTCTCCAACCAACCCGGCACGATCGATGGCAAATACAACCGGAAGTTTTTGTAAGGCCACATCGTGGATAACCTGATCGTAAGCGCGTTGTAAAAAGGTAGAATATATCGTACAAAATGGTTTTAAACCTGCTGAGGCTAATCCTGCCGAAAAGGTAACAGCATGCTGTTCGGCAATGCCCACATCAAAAATCCTGTCGGGGAATTTTTTTTGAAACGCTTGCAGCGAAGAGCCGGTTATCATGGCAGGTGTTACCGCCACGATAGATTGATCGTGGCTTGCAAGTTCGACCATACTTTTACCAAAAACTTCAGGATAGGTATCAAACCCCTTTTCTTTGGCTACAATTTCACCGGTATTTCTATCGAATGGGCCGGGAGCATGGAACCGGGTTTGATC
>CAZKGB010000226.1:0-4782 GCA_964551935.1 uncultured Lentimicrobiaceae bacterium
CGCTAAGTTCCGGTTCCATGGTTTTTATCTGTCCGTCGTAAACTTCACCGGTGGTACCGTTCAGCGAAATAAAATCACCTTCTTTATATTTTTTTCCACCCATTTCGATGGTGCGACCTTTGTAATCGATATCGATTTTACCGGCACCCGAAACGCAGGTTTTACCCATTCCGCGGGCAACAACAGCTGCATGCGAGGTCATGCCGCCACGTTGGGTAAGGATTCCCTCGGCAACGTTCATCCCTTTAAGGTCTTCAGGAGAAGTTTCAATTCGAACCAAAACAACTTTTTTTCCGTCGGCAGCCCATTTCTCGGCTTCATCGGCATGGAAAACGATTTGACCCGTGGCAGCACCCGGAGAAGCGGGGAGACCTTTGGTCATAACCTTAACTTTTTTCAAAGCGGCTGTATCAAAAACGGGGTGCAGCAGTTCATCCAGTTTTTCCGGTTCCACGCGCATAATGGCTTCATCGTTGGTAATCAGCTTTTCGCGAAGCATATCGAGTGCCATCTTAACCATGGCCTGTCCGGTGCGTTTTCCGTTACGGGTTTGCAGCAGCCACAGTTTGCCTTCCTGAATGGTGAACTCCAAATCTTGCATGTCACGATAATGTTTTTCCAGCTTTTCCTGAACATCATCAAGCTCTTTGTAAAGTCCGGGCATGGTCTCTTCCAGTGATGGATAATTGGCAGCCCTGTCTTCTTCAGTAATTCCCTGTAAAGCGGCCCAGCGCCGAGAGCCTTCAAGGGTAATTTGTTGGGGGGTACGGATACCGGCAACTACATCTCCACCCTGAGCATTGATAAGGTATTCACCGTTGAAAATATTTTCGCCGGTAGCGGCATCACGGGTAAATGCAACACCTGTTGCCGAGCTTTCGCCCATGTTACCAAATACCATGGCCTGAACGTTAACGGCAGTTCCCCACTCATCAGGAATTTTGTTGAGCTTGCGATAAAGAATAGCACGCTCGTTCATCCAGCTGTCAAACACAGCCATAACGGCACCCCATAACTGTTCCCAGGGACTGTCGGGGAAATCGTGGCCCGTTTGTTTTTTAACGGCAGCTTTAAACTGTTTAACCAGTTCTTTAAGGTCTTTGGCCGAAAGGTCGGTATCCAGTTCTACTTTTCTTTTTGCTTTCATCTTTTCGATGATAATCTCGAATGGGTCGGCGGCCTCTTTCGATTCGGGTTTCATGCCTAAAACCACATCGCCGTACATCTGTACAAAACGGCGGTACGAATCCCATGCAAAACGCTCATTCCCTGTTTTTTTCACCAGGCCTTCAACGGCTTCGTCGTTCATACCCAAGTTGAGAACCGTATCCATCATACCCGGCATGGAGGCACGGGCACCCGAACGAACCGATACCAGCAACGGATTTTCTTTGTCACCGAATTGGGTACCCATAATATTTTCAACAAAAGCTACTGCTTTTTCAACATCTTCTTTGATAAGGGCAACAACATGATCCTGACCTTTATCGTTGTAAAGGGTGCAGATTTCAGTTGTAATGGTAAATCCGGGAGGAACCGGAACACCTATTAAATTCATCTCTGCCAGGTTAGCACCTTTGCCACCCAGTAAATTTTTCATTTTTGTGTTACCATCGGCTTTTCTGTCGCCAAACAGGTAAACATACTTTTTCTTGGACATATTTTCTAATATTAATTAGTTTAAAAAGAAGAAGCAAAGATATTAAAATCATCTTATTTAGGAATAAACCCGCTAAGTTTATTGTTGAACCTAAAACCGGTATAACTAATTGCAAAATAGGTAGTAACAACCTTGTTTTGAACAGATATGAATTACGGACTACCCTGAATGGCCGGGTTTTAGTGAAAAAATAACAAAAAAAATGATGCTGCTGGTAGTGGGATGGGAGGGGCGAAGTTGTGAAGATGAGAAGTTGAGAAACGTAGGGGCACGCTGAGTGATGCGACGAAAGGAGCATTGTGTCGAAGCGTGAGTAGGGGAGTGAACGTGAGAAGTGGTGGGGATATGAGAGGGCGAAGTGGGCGAACCTGACAGGTCAGGGTTTGTTCGCGGGGGATGACCTGACAGGTTGCAGCGTTGGCCAGACACTAATAAATCACAAATCCCAAAAAGCAAATTCCAACTCCCCCTGAATGACTTAGTCGGGCAGGTTAGTACCAATATCAAGAAATAAAAATAACCAAAACTCAATGAACAAGGTAGTTTTGGATTTTAGGAAATTAGGGTTTTGTAATTATTTGGTTTTTGTTGCTTGAAATTTGGTGCTTCCCTGGGATGTCTCCACTTCAGTCGGAATGAACGGTGCTAAAACTCCAGTTTTGTTTGGATATTGGCATTGAAGGTTTTTCGATGGTAGCTTGTAAATCCATACTGTTGGATGGCCAACTTATGTTTCAGGGTGGGGTATCCTTTGTTTTTATCCCATAAATAGTATGGAAACTCTTCGTGAATACGTTTCATAAAATCATCCCGGTAGGTTTTGGCCAAAACAGATGCTGCCGCGATGGACAGGTATTTTCCATCACCTTTTACAATACAATGATGGGGTATATTTTTATATTTCCTGATCCGGTTGCGATCAATTAAGAGGTGCTCAGGGAGAATGGTTAGTTGTTCGATGGCTCGATGCATGGCAAGAAAAGAGGCGTTAAGTATATTGATTTCATCAATTTCGGGTGCATCAACTTTGGCAACAGCCCAGGCAAGAGCTTCCTTTTCGATGACCTCACGAAGATAAATCCTTTTCTTTTCCGAAAGTTGTTTGGAATCGTTAAGAAGTTCGTTTTTAAAGTCGGCAGGCAAAATCACCGCTGCGGCAAAAACAGGCCCGGCAAGGCATCCGCGACCGGCTTCGTCGCATCCGGCTTCTATCGTGTTATCGTAGTAGTTACCGAGCAGCATTAATAAATGGTAAAAAGGAGTTGAACAATGAAATTATAACAAAAGCAACAAGCATCAGGTTACTCCATTTTGGTTTCAGTAAACTGTTACTAATAATATTAGAAACTGTTAGTGCGCCGGCAGGTACCAATAGCAATGTGGTGGTAAGTTGCAGACTTAAAAAAAGCTGAATGAACAACAGGAATAACAGGGAAACCCCGACCACGGTAAAATGGTTTCGTTGCTGTATTGACAGGTTTTTTTGCTGTTGCATAACTTTAACAGCAGCAATCAGTACAAACAGTGCCAACAATAAATTTAGCAATGAGTTCAGCGTAAATGGAAAATAAAATAGGTTGAAGTTCAAGAGGCTCTTAATGGGGAAAAGCCCTGCTACGAGCGACTCGTGGCCTGTAAAGAAATAGTAGCTGTAAACCATGAACGCGGGAAAAAGAAGCCCCATTAAACTGGCGGGGAAATTTCGCCACGATATCCCTTTAAAGGTGAGCAACGATATCCAGATTGCTATAATCATTATGGCTAAAGGAGGATATATTAACGTGGCTATTCCTAAAATAATTCCGGTATCAAACGACAGAAAGATATTGTTTTCTTTATGGTAATGTTTAAACAAGAGATGGTAAAGCAGGGTTAACAGCGGAAGCATAAAAATAAAAGGCGATAAACTGTGAAAAGAGGGTGAAAAGCCGGTCATCAAAATATAGACAAACAGGGGTAAGGTACTTGTTTTTCCTGTAAGGCCATAATCAG
The DNA here is from genome assembly GCA_964551935.1 of uncultured Lentimicrobiaceae bacterium. Taxonomy (GTDB): domain Bacteria; phylum Bacteroidota; class Bacteroidia; order Bacteroidales; family F082; genus B16-G9. The sequence continues at coordinate 3,653 of CAZKGB010000226.1, forward strand.
TAGCCATCTTGTTAATAAACAGGCCTGTTATAAAAGTAAGCAGATAGGCTAATAGGATGCTTAAAACGGGGAGGCTGCCGTTAGAATAAAAAAGAAAACGAGCCAGGATTCCCCAATATTGGTTTGGCTCTTCAATAACAGGCTGTGTTAATGCAGCAGGAAGCCAAAGCAATACCCCCAACATGAAAACGGTGGCATATTGTGTAAAAAAACCCTTGCTGAAGAATGTTAGCATGTTAGTTGGTTGCTGTTATTGTTAAAGGTCGAAGCCAATATCCGATCGATAAGTTTTGCCCTCATATTGTATTATTTCGGCATTTTGATAAGCCATGTCCAGGGCATCTTTCAGGTTTGTTCCCAAGGCTGTTACAGCCAATACTCGTCCACCTGAAGTTTTAACATCCTGTTTTTCAACATCGGTGGTTGTACCTGCATGAAACAGGATGCAGTTGCTTACACTGTTAAGGCCGGTAATGGTTTTGTCTTTTTCATAGTGTTCGGGATACCCTCCTGAAACCAGCATTACCGTGGCAGCATAACGCTCATCAATGCTTATTTTTTGTTCATGCAATGTTCCGTCAGCCGTGGCGGCTAAAAGGTCTGTTAAATCGTTGTTTATTCTTGGAATAATCGATTCCGTTTCGGGGTCTCCCAACCTGCAGTTGTACTCAATGACAAAAGGTTCATCGCCAACTTTTATCAATCCGAAAAAGATAAAACCCTGGTAGGGTATTCCGTCGGCTTTAAGTCCGTCGATGGTAGGCTTGATTATTTTTTCCTCTATTTTGTCCATGAACTCTTTATTGACAAAAGGAACCGGTGAAACGGAGCCCATGCCTCCGGTGTTCAATCCCGTGTCGCCCTTGCCAATACGCTTGTAATCTTTGGCTTCGGGAAGCAGGAGGTAGGTGTTGCCATCGGTTACAATAAACACCGACAGTTCGATGCCGGATAAAAATTCTTCGATAACAACTTTGGTTGATGCTTCCCCAAATTTAGCCTCTTCAATCATTTTTTTAAGCTCTGATTTGGCTTCTTCGAGATCGTTTACAATAACCACACCCTTGCCGGCAGCTAACCCGTCGGCTTTTAAAACATACGGAGGATTAAGCGATTCCAGAAAACGGTAC
>CAZKGB010000227.1:0-4772 GCA_964551935.1 uncultured Lentimicrobiaceae bacterium
TGTTATTCATCTTACCCTTGTTCCCTATTTGAAAAGTGCCGGAGAACTTAAAACAAAACCCACGCAACATTCGGTTAAAACGTTGCTGGAGCAGGGGGTGCAGCCTGATATTATTGTTTGTCGTTCCGAAAGACATCTTAACGATGGAATTCGAAAAAAAATTGCCCAGTTTTGTAATGTAAAGCCATCCTCGGTAATCGAGTCGATTGACGCCGATACCATTTATGAGGTGCCTCTGCTCATGAAAGAGGAAAAGCTGGACATTGAGGTTCTTAAAAAAACAGCTACCCCGGTTCCCGATACCATGGATTTGAATAACTGGAATCGCTTTGTTAATAATATTAAAAACCCGAAAGGGGAAGTTACTATTGCCCTGGTTGGAAAATATATTGAATTAAAAGATGCTTATAAATCGATCAATGAAGCTTTTATTCATGGTGGAGCCAAAAATCAGGTTAGTGTGAATATTAAAAGGGTGAATTCGGAACTGATTACAGCTGAAACCGTTGCAGCTCAACTATCAGATGTAGATGGTATTTTGGTAGCTCCCGGATTTGGAGGCAGAGGAATTGAAGGGAAAATTGAAGCCATTCGTTTTGCTCGTGAAAAGAAAGTGCCGTTTTTGGGAATCTGTCTGGGAATGCAGTGTGCTGCCATTGAGTTTGCCCGAAACGTGCTTCATCTGAAAGGGGCACACTCCACCGAAATGGATGATAAAACAATGTATCCTGTTATTGACTTGATGGAAAATCAGAAAAAGATTTCAGGACTTGGAGGTACTATGCGGTTGGGTTCTTACGATTGTAAGTTAAATAAAGAATCGGTTGCATACCAGGAGTATGGTGTGGAAGATATTAAAGAGCGCCATCGTCATCGCTATGAATTCAACAACCTTTATCGTGAAGATTTTATTGGAAACGGTATGCGCGTAGCAGGTGTTAATCCCCAGGATGATTTGGTTGAAATTATTGAATTGCAAAATCACCCCTGGTTTGTCGGGGTTCAGTTTCATCCTGAATATAAAAGTACCGTTGCCAGCCCACATCCTCTGTTCGTGGGGTTTGTAAAAGCAGCTTTAAAGCATAAGCATAAAAACAAGTAGCAAAAGATGGCAGAGTTAGAATCTTATTTCTAATATTTCTGGTTTATCCGGGTTAGGGAATAGACGTTAGGATTGATAATTGATTAATAATCAGAACGGTTAAACATTGCAATAAGCTGCCTAATCCAGGTCTAAATCATCCAGTTTAATGGCAGCTTCCAGGCTTTTGTTGTACATGCTCATGGCTCGTAAACTCATACCCATGCTGGAGAATCCGCCGTCGTGAAACAAATTTTGCATGGTAACCTTTTTGGTGAGGTCAGAGAACATGGCAACACAATAGTTGGCACACTCTACTGCGTCGGCATTACCCAGTGGCGACATACGGTTGGTGAAATCCATCAGTCCGTCGATGCCTTTTACACCTGATCCGGCTGTGGTCATGGTGGGTGATTGCGAGATGGTGTTAACGCGTACCTTTTTCTCCCGGCCGTAAATGTATCCAAAGCTTCTGGCAATCGATTCAAGCAACGATTTTGCATCAGCCATATCGTTATACCCGTATAATACTCGTTGTGCAGCAATGTAAGAAAGGGCAACAACCGAACCCCATTCGTTAATGGCATCCAGCTTATAAGCTACCTGTAACATTTTATGGAACGATATGGCCGAGATGTCTAAAGTTTTTTCAAGATATTTATAATTAAGGTCGTTGTAAACCCTTTTTTTACGAACATTAAGCGACATACCGATTGAGTGTAGTACGAAATCGATTTTCCCTCCCAAAATCTCCATCGATTTTTCAAATACATTGTATAAGTCATCCACGCTGGTGGCATCGGCTGCTATAATGGATGAACCTGTTTTTTCAGCCAACTCGTTTGTCATTCCAAAACGTAACGCTGTTTCGGTATTACTTAAAGTAAAAATAGCGCCTTCGGCATGCGCTTGTTCTGCTACTTTCCATGCGATTGATTTGTCATCCAGGGCACCAAAAATAATCCCTCTTTTTCCTTTTAGTAAATTGTAAGCCATAATATTTTCTTTATAATTGGTCTTAATAACACCGGCAAAGATAGAAATAATCCAGTAGTAGTTTTCGCGAGCATGATTTATACCATAAAACTTATCAACGAACAGCAGTTAAGAAAAATGTATTTTTGATAAAATTTTGAAGATGTGAATATGAAAAGATTTCTGATAGTTTTGGGAGTAATATTAACATTAGCAGGAGTTGCTGCAATGGGTCAGCATATTGAGTCGGGCGATCGGGGTTATCTTGTGAAAGTGGGAGATAAAGCGCCCGATGTTGTTATGCCGATGATAACAGGTGACACGCTAAAGTTGTCTGATTTGCATGATAAAATTGTTGTGCTGCAATTTACTGCCAGCTGGTGTTCGGTATGCCGAAAAGAGATGCCTCATCTGGAAAAAGAGGTGTGGCAACGTTTTAAAGATAAAGATTTTGTTTTAATAGGTGTTGATTACGATGAACCGCTGGAAAAGGTTATGGCCTTTAAAAAGCAGATGAAGGTTACCTATCCGTTTTCTTTAGACCCGGATGCCAATATTTTCGGGTTATTTGCCAATAAAAAGGCCGGTGTTACCCGTAACGTAGTTATTGATAAAACCGGAACCATTGTTTATTTAACCCGACTGTATGACAACAAAGAGTTTGCCGGTATGGTAAAGAAAATTGAAGAATTATTAAAGTAACTATTTGACAGTTGATATTTTTCTTTGGAATATTATAAAAACCTGTTTCTGTTACTTAATCAGTCCATTATAAAAAACACCATTTTTCGTTTTCAACTTATCCGTAAAACAAATGAAGCTTCGTTTACCTTTTTTGTGAATGAAACTGCATTATATTTTACTTGTATATTTGCTTCAATATCCAGATAATGGGTTTTAATTCGTCTTTGAGATTCTTACCAAATCAATATCTACACTGCCATTTTGTGGCAGAATGGTTATCCAGTTATTGTCTTCCGAAAACCATTTGTACTGATTTCCAATTCTGATGAGGTAGTCGTTGCTGCCTGTATCCTGAACAAGGGTGACAACGAAGCCTCCATTTTTTCCTTTGTCGCTTCCATATGTGAATAAGAGTTTCACGGCTTTTCCTTCAGGGTTAGAAGCTCTTACTAAGATATAGTTGTATTTCCGTACATTAATTTTTACCGGTTCAAAGGTGAATTTCTTTGTTTCATCCTGATTAATAACTGTTTTGGTGTTGATAACGTCAACTACTGAATTTTCTTCGATAAACCTGGTTATTTTGGTAATCATCTCTGCAGGATAGGTTTCGTCAGCTTTTATTTTGGCTGCCTTTCGATAGGCTTTAATGGCTTTGTCGAAGATTTTTGATGCGTATAGCTTGTCAGCATCGGCAACGGCTAAATCGTATTGACCTTTAATTTTACGCATCATGGCGTCAATTTCAGTATTACAAGTGGCAATGCGTGTTTGGCAATGACTATCGCCGGAATTTAATCCTGATGCTATTTTATACTGTAGTAGTGCTTCCTGATAGTTTCCCTGGTCGAAAAAGTTATCGGCTTTAACAACAGTTTCCTTAAATTTTCTGGCTCTTTCGGCTGCCAACGCTTCTAATTTTTTATTGATAAGAACAATTTGCCGGGTGGGATACTTTTCGTTGGGTTTAAAAGTGAGTGCCTTTTGGTATTGAACTTTTGCTTCATCAAACCGGTTGTCAGCGAAATAGGTATCGCCTTGCGAAACAGCTGTTTCATACGACTTTTTAGCCTGGGCTTCGCGCTCAAGGCTTGCCATGATTGTTTCTATTTTTGTTATTTTCAGATTAGGCTCCGATTCGCCGGGCTTCAAAGTTGTTGCCTTTTTATAGGATTCTTTTGCTCCTGCATACTCTTTAAGAGCAAAAAGCGAATCGCCCGATTTCATGGCGGCTTTGTATTTGCTGTCAATAACAGCTTGTTGCTCTTTAGCCAAAATAAGGTGGGTAATTTCTGCAATTTGGTCTTTGGGCATCTGCTCTGCCGGTTTTAAGGCTGCGGCTGCTTCAAAAGCATTTTTCGCTTCTGTAAGGTTTCCCTGTTGCTTTAAACGAGTGGCCAGCATGATCTGTTTGTTGTAGTTGTCGTCAATCTCTTTTGCCTTTTGTGCATCAACCATAATGGTTGTTATCTCACTGATTCGTGCCTGTGGATAATCCGATTGAACCCCCAACACCTGCGCTTCTTTGTACTTGCTGATAGCCAATTCAAAGCGGCCTTGCTTATAAAGTTTGTCAGCTTCGGCAATAGTGGCATCGTATTGTTGTTTAACTTTTTCGGCTTCGGCAAGCTCAGAGGCCTTGGCCTCGATAATTTTCAGTTGTTTTTGCGGATAAGGATCGTCGGGGCGGATGCTTAAGGCCAGTTGATATTGCTTTCTGGCTTCGTCGAGGGCTAATGCTCCAAAGAGGCTGTCACCCTTTGAAACAATAGCACCATATTGTGCCTGGAGCTCCTGTTTGCGTTTTTCGTAAATGCCATTGATGATTTCGAGCTTACTTTGCGGGTATTGTTCGTCAGGTTTTAACGAAAGAGCGAGGTTGTATTCGGCAGAAGCAGATTCATAATCTTTTATTCCAAAAAGACTGTCGGCACTGGTAATGGCAAGGTTGTAGTTTTTATCCAGATCTTTTCTTTGAGCTGCCAACTGGGTATCAATTTTTGAGATCATCTCCAAAGGGTAACTGTTTTCA
>CAZKGB010000228.1:0-4749 GCA_964551935.1 uncultured Lentimicrobiaceae bacterium
AACCATCACCATCAGTTTTGTTGACAGGTTGCGTAGTGAAGTGAAATTTAACAGCTTGTCGGAATTAAAAGAACAGCTGGCAAAAGATAAACAAAAGGCCGGTTTAATTTTATAATTTTTTTCTATTTCTGCTCCTCTTTCAGGTTTTATGCAATCGTTTGCAAATGGTTTTTACGACCTACACCCCGTTAAACAGGGTCTTTTTTAGGCAACCGCATGATTTTAAGTAAGAAAAACTCGTTCTTGAACTCATTTCTCTTATTTTTGTACCTAATAACTCGTGTAAATAACATAAAACGTACCATTATGAAAAAGAATCTTACCCTCATTTTACTGGTGTTATTACCATTTTTTCTGCTCTCGAAATCATACCATACCATTGCAATTGATGGTAATGCATCCGGCTGGGATGCTGACGAAACCTTCGACAATATCAGCCACGATGGTTATACAGGTGTTAAACACGCCAACTTTACCTGGGATGCCGATTATATATACGTTGCCGTGCAGGATGATGAGGCCGACTATAACAATATGGCTACCTTTATCTATTTTGATACCGATCCGTACGGAACACTTGGTACAAACGATGCTTATGCCTGGGGCGATTATATTGTAGCACCCTTTAATGCCGATTTTGTGATAGCCTGGAAAAACAATTATAACGATGATTATATTGAGGTGAAAAAATACAACAACGACAATAGTAGCTGGGATTTAACAGGAAGCAATACGCAATCATACCTTTTAGATGGCGGAGATACCGTGGTAAGATTTTATGTTATTGACAATTCAAACACGCGAGAAATTAAAATTAAACGTTCGTTTATTAATAATCCCGATGCCGTTAAAACCTGTATGTTTACCGAACAACAGTGGTCAGGCTCAGGCAACCATCGTTACATGGTTTGGCCTTCGGAAGGATGGACCGATGCCAACAGAGCTTTCGGGCAAGCTATTCCTCATTATTATGGTTTCTTATTAGAAGACCATGTTTCGCTTGATTCTATTCCATACTACGATGCCTCTTTTACAAAATGGGAAGGAACAAGCAACAGCAACTGGAGCGATGTAACCAACTGGACAACCGGCACCCCGGGCGATAGCACGCTGACAATTATCCCGTCGGGAAATGCATTAACAGTTGATGTTCCTGATTTAAAGAGTTTTGACCTGACTTTAAAACCGGGATCGGTGGTTACGATTCCTACCGGACAGTCGTTAACGATTTACGGTGGTTTTTATAATACTGCCGGAGGAGGAGGAATGATTGTTAACTCTACCTCTTCGGGGAACGGATCATTGATAGTTAAAGGCTTTGCAGGAGTTTCAGTTACTGCTGAATGCTATATGGTAGCCGACAAATGGCACTCGTTTTCCGCTCCTGTTTCCGGGCAAACCTCGACCAACCTTTTCCTCAATCACAGTCCCGATGTATGGTTAAAAGAGTACCACGAATCAACAAACAGTTATACCAATATTATTTCGTTAACCCAATCACTTGGGGATATGCAAGGGTGGATGTTGTGGCTTGGTGGCACTACCGATCATACTTTTTCTTTTGAAGGAATGTTGCGCAGTGATACGCTGGGAAGCGATAATAATATGGTTCGCTCGGCTACAGGCGACTATGGCTATAACTTTGTAGGAAACCCGTTCACCTCTGCCATTAACTGGGACGCTTCATCGGGATGGGTTAAAACCAATTTGAATGATGCCATTTATGTTTACAACAATTCAGGGGGGTCGGGCAACTGGGCTACTTACATTGGTGGTATTGGCACCAACGGAGGGTCAAATTATATTGCAATGAATCAGGGCTTTTTTGTGGAAGTGGCCGATGGCGGCGGAAGCTATCCCGAATACGGTACACTAAAACTGTCGAAAGAGGCTTGTGAGCATAATGCCGTTCCTTTTTATAAATCGGGTTCAGGTACCGGAGATAAAATTATTCGCTTGCAGGTTCAAGACGGTGAATTAAAAGATGAAACGGTTGTTCGTGTTTCAAGCAATGCCACCTCCGGGTTTGACGCACAACTGGATGCTCATAAAATGATGAGTTTTGGAAGTGATAACCCCTTTATTTTTTCTACCGACAACAATAAAATGTCGATTAACTCGGTTCCGGAAGGTACCGAAAGCATCCCAATGGATGCCATTGGAGCCGAAAATCATACGCTGACCATTTCGCTTATCGAAGGAGGTAACGAATTTGAACACATCCTGCTTACCGACTTAAAAGAGAATACAACAACCGATTTAAAAGAAGAACCTTATACTTTTAAATATACCTCAAGCTTTGCTAATCGTTTTGTGCTTCATTTTCTTATTACAGAGGTCGATAACAATCCTGTCAAACCTGAACAATACTTCAGTGCATTTGCTTTTAATAAAAGTATTACAGTGATTAATAACACTTTAAATATCGCCAATGTAGAAATATTTAACCTGCTTGGCCAAAAAATAGCAGAAGGAAAAGTTACAGGAAATATTAAAGTGTTTAATGTAAATAATTCTGGATATTACCTGGTAAAGGTTTATTCAGGCAGTAAACAGATTGCCACCAAAGTATGGGTAGAGTAAAGTCTCTCAAAATCATTAATTAATTTATCGTATGAAATATTTTTCGCGAAGTATCTTTTTATTAATAAATTTACTTCTGTTAACCCTGTTGGTTAATGCTCAAATATATGCTCCCGAAGGCCTTAATATGCCGGGTGATTGGGATGGCTGGACTAATCCGCCTGAAAACCCCGTTTTTGCCGGCGATGCCCAAAACGGAAGCGGAATGGTAAAACTGGTTTCTTTGGGAACTCCCTTTTATCAAACGGTTATTCATGTGGCATCATCATCCGGAGGCAATGTCTCTGCCGGTGATTACTCGTTTAAGTTTACCAGTGGCCCCCTCGAAAATATCTGGCAAAACCAGTGGGGAGATGTTACGGTTACTGTTAATAACTTTCAGCAATACACCTATGGTGTAGCCGGTAACGGTGAGCCTCAACCCAATACGGTTTCGCTAAATAATAATAAATGGTACGTCGTTAACTGGTTAAATACCGGGTATGAAAACACAACGGCTGTTTTTATGGAGATGAGTGCAGAACCGGTGGCGTTAGAAACCGTAAACCAAACACCCATGATGCCGCAAAACACCGATAGCGTTATAGTGTCGGTAGAAGTTTCTGCTCCCTTGTCTCCCGAAGAGAAAGTTTATTTAAGGTTTACCGATGACAATTGGAACGGATCGCAAATGATACAAGTTGCTTTTAACGGTACGGAAGGCGAAGCATTTATTCCTCCCTTTGAAAATGGAACCTATGTTGAATATTATATTTTTTCAACCACCCTTAATAACCCGGAAGAGAATGCCGACCTGGCAACCATTCATTATAACACAAACAACGGTGAAAATTATCATTACACGGTTGGCGATACACTGTCGTGCGGGAGTAACCTGGCACTTATAACTACCGATCCTCCTTTTCCGCTTGATACTTCCACGGTTGTGGTTACCTTTAATGCTAACCTGGGTAGCGGTGGTCTGGCAGGATATAACGATACAGTGTATATTCATACAGGGGTTATTACTTCCGAAAGTGTTGATAATCACGACTGGAAACATGTTAAAACCGAATGGGGCCAAAATACTCCGGAAACCAGAATGACACTTATCGACAGCAATCTCTATCAAATAACTATTCCCGACATCCATAACTACTATGGTATCGAACCGGGTGAAGAGGTGCTTAAGTTGGCGTTTGTTTTCAGAAGTCGGGAACCTTTGGCTAACGGTAATTATCTTGAGGGAAAAACCGCTGAGTTTGATGATGTTTTTGCCGAAGTTTATAAAAATGAACTCAATGTAAAAATTACACACCCCTCAAAACGTGAACCGCTGGTTGATCCGGATATTCCGCTACCGATATGTGTGGCAGCCCTTAACGCTGACAGCATTATACTCTCTTTGGATAATCAAAAACTTCAGTCTGCACAGGAAAGCCGGATATTTTATGTGCTAAACCCTTCTCTGTTTAGCGCCGGTATTCACTGGATTTTTGCTAAAGCATACGACAGTACAGGCTTTGTATCCGATTCGGTTAAAATTTATATCCGTGGCGAAGTTCCTGTGGCAGAGTTGCCCGAAAATGTACAAAGCGGTATTAACTATATTAACGACAGTACGGTAACACTGGTATTAAACGACCCCGCGAAACATAAAAAGTTTGCTTTTGTATTAGGCGACTTTAATAGCTGGAGTGTGAGCGATATCGGATACATGAATCGCACACCCGAGGGCGATTATTATTGGATTACCCTTACAGGATTAACACCCGGCCAGGAGTACGCTTACCAGTATTATATTGATGGCAGGTTAAAACTTGCTGATCCATACTGTGATAAAATTCTTGATCCTTATAATGATAAATGGATTCCTGAAGAAAATTATCCGGAGCTAAAACCTTATCCTTTCGACGAAACCCTCGGCAATGTTAGCGTGTTTCAAACAGCACAGCAACCCTATAACTGGAATATCGAAGACTTTACCCCGGTAGCAATTAACGAAACGCAGTCCGATTTAATAGTTTATGAATTATTGATTCGTGATTTTGTGGAGAGCCGGCGGGTAACCGATATAATTGACACGTTGGATTATTTACAAAACCTTGGCGTAAATGCTATTGAATTGATGCCGGTTAATGAGTTTGAAGGCAACGACAGCTGGGGTTATAACCCTGACTTTTACTT
>CAZKGB010000229.1:0-4740 GCA_964551935.1 uncultured Lentimicrobiaceae bacterium
TCCGGTTTTTCCAAAGCTGGTGTAGCAACCTAAAACCGGCACGCTCCCCGGCAACAGAAAAGTTAAAATTATCAGGAAACATTACGGTTATGAAAATGCTCAAAAACAACCCGGGCTTTGGATTTACCTATGACTTCGGCAAGGGAAGATTCGTCGGTTTCTTTGATTTTTTTTACCGATTTGAATTTACGAAGCAGTTTTTGCGCCGTGGTATAACCAACTCCCCCGATGGAGGTTAACTCCGATTTCAGCGTTCCTTTGTCGCGTTTGCTTCGATGATGAGTGATCCCAAACCTATGGGCTTCGTCGCGCAGCTGCTGAATAATTTTTAACGTTTCAGAAGTTTTGTCAAGATACAGTGGCACAGGATCGTTGGGGTAATAGAGTTCTTCCAGCTTTTTGGCTATTCCGATGATGGTTACTTTTCCATACAGGCCCACGGCTTTTAGGCTTTTCACCGCTGCCGAAAGCTGTCCTTTACCCCCGTCAACTACAATCAGCTGCGGCAGGGGTTTCTCTTCTTTAAGCAGCCTGTCGTAACGACGCTCTATTATCTCCTCCATCGAGGCAAAGTCGTTAGCCCCTTTTACCGTTTTAATGTTGTAGTGGCGATACTCTTTTTTGTTGGGCTTCCCTTTTACAAACTGTACCATGGATGCTACCGGATAATCACCCTGGAAGTTGGAGTTGTCGAAACACTCTATCACTTCGGGAAATTTATCCATTCTGAGATCCTTTTTCATGGTCTCCATAATGCGTTGCGAATGGCGTTCCGGATTAACCAACTCGCGTTGCTTGTTTCGTTCCATACGATAAAACATGGCATTGCGCTGACTGAGGTCAAGCAGTTGCTTTTTATCACCGCGTTGCGGGATGGTGAAGGTAACATTGTCCAGTGTAACTCCCGGATGAAAGGGGAGAATGATTTCGTTGGCGTTGCTTTCAAAACGTTGCCTGAAGTCGGCCAGCGTGAGAGCAAGCACCTCCTCCTTCGACTCGCTGAGTTTTTTCTTTACCTCTACCGTGTGCGCCTGAACGATGGCTCCGTTGAGTACTTTAAACCAGTTTACCCAGGCAAAATCAGGCTCATCAATAATAGAAATTACATCAACATTATTAATTTTAGGGTTAACGATGGTGGACTTGCTTTTGTAATTTTCCAGAATCTCAATTTTTTCCTTTACCATCTGTGCCTGCTCAAACTTCATGGCTTCGGCATAATCGTGCATACGGAGTTTTAACTCCTTGATAATTTCGTTAATGTTGCCTTTGATGATGGAGCGTACATGATCGATGGAAATGTTGTAGTCTGTTTCCGACTGTTTTCCGACGCATGGCCCGAGGCAGTTGCCAATGTGATACTCCAGGCACACTTTGAAATTCCCTTTTTCGATGTTTTTTTTAGAAAGATTCAGCTTGCAGGTTCGTAACGGGTAAAGCTGTTTTATGATATCCAGCAGGGTGCGCATCATCTTTACCGATGTGTAAGGGCCGTAATATTCCGAGCCGTCTTTTTGGGGATTGCGGGTTGGAAACACGCGGGGGAAAGGCTCGTTTTTGATGCATATCCAGGGGAAGCTCTTGTCGTCTTTAAGCAGGATATTGTAACGAGGCTGATATTTTTTGATGAGGTTGTTTTCCAGCAGCAGGGCATCCGATTCGCTGTCGGTAACAATAAACTTAATATCGGCAATTTTACGAACCAGCAGTTTTAGCTTACCCGACGGATGGTTTTTAGTAAAGTAACTGGAGACTCTTTTTTTCAGGTTTTTTGCCTTGCCTACATAAATTACCTTGCCCTCTTTATCAAGGTAACGGTAAACACCCGGTTTACCCGGAAGGGTTTGGACGAGGTTTTTTATAACGGTATTTTCAACGTTGCCTGACAAATAATTTGTTATTAGATTTTTTAATAGGCTCTTTCGTTTCTCCCTTCAATATAATTGATAAAGGATTGATTGACTACCTTGTTGCCACCCGGTGTCGGGTAGTCACCGGTAAAGTACCAGTCGCCCGAATGGTTTGGGATAGCCCGGTGCAAATTTTCGATGCTTTGATAGATAACCTGTACTTCCGCATTGATATCGGGGGCTGTTACTATTTGGGCTATTTTAGAAGAAATCTGTTGGGCGGTAAATGGTTTGTAAATTTCCTTTACATAATTAACAATCTGCTCTTTGGGCAGATGTTGCTGGTCTTTGCATTTTTTGTAAACTCTGTTTATCACCTCCTCCATCTGGTTTTCCTTCAGCAGTATAATGGCAGCCTTAAAGGCCACGAAGTCGTTGAGTCGGGCCATGTCGATGCCATAACAATCAGGGTATCGAATTTGTGGAGCGGAAGAGGCTATAATAATTTTTTTCGGGCCGAGTCTGTCGAGGATACGGATAATACTTTGCTTGAGGGTTGTTCCTCTTACAATAGAGTCGTCAAGTACCACCAGCGTATCTTCATGCTCTTTAACTACGCCGTAAGTAACATCGTAAACATAGCCGACCAGGTCGTCGCGCTGGTTATCCTGGGTAATGAAGGTTCTAAGTTTAACATCTTTCACGGCAATGGTGTCGACCCGGGGACGGTATTGTAAAATTTCATCCAGCTCATCGCGGTTAACCGGTGTTTCTCTGTTTAAAATGCTTTCGGTTATTTTTTCAACTGTGTGTTTGTTAATTTTATCAATCATTCCCTGAAAAGCTACCGATGCTGTGTTTGGAATAAAGGAAAAAACCGTGTTTTTTAAATCGTAATTTATCTCTTCCAAAATAGCAGGGGTAAGCAGCTCACCGAGTGCTTTCCGTTCCCGGTAAATATCTTTATCGGTTCCCCGCGAAAAGTATATTCTTTCAAACGAACAGGCTTTTAGAGGCTGCGGGTCGATAAACCGATCGTGAATAATTTCGCCGTTTTTTTTAATAATCAGGGCATGGCCGGGCTTAATTTCATGAATCTTTTCAATTTTAACATTCAGGGTGGTTTGAATGACCGGCCGCTCGGAAGCTACCACCACAATTTCGTCGTCGGCATAGTAAAAGGCAGGCCTAATGCCGGCAGGGTCGCGCATGGCAAAAGCATCGCCATGTCCCAGAAGGCCGCCAATTACATAGCCGCCATCCCACCGTTTGGCCGAATCGCTAAGTACCGGCAGCAGTTCGATGTTGTTGGCTATCATGGCTGTAATTTCTCGTTTGGAGTATCCCTGTTGGCGAAATGCACGATAAAGCTTTTCGTTTTCATCATCCAAAAAGTGACCGATTTTTTCCAAAACGGTAACCGTATCAGATGTTTCCACGGGATATTGTCCCAGCTCAACCAGTGTTTCAAAAAGCTCGTCGTTGTTGGTCATGTTAAAGTTACCGGCCAGTACCAGATTTTTGGTCTTCCAGTTGTTCGACCGAACCAAAGGGTGGAGGTTTTCGATGGAATTACCTCCGTAGGTTCCGTATCGCAAATGCCCCAGGAAGAGCTCTCCGGTAAAACCCTCATTGTTTTTTAGCCAGTTAACATCTTGAAGACGTTTCGGGTTTTCTTCGTTAACCAGCGACAACTTTTTGTAAACGCTGTTAAAAATATCCTTTATGGGTGTAACATTATTGGAGCGAACCCTGTCGATATACTTCTTCCCCGGAGGGAGATCAAATTTAACGCAGGCCATCCCGGCGCCATCCTGACCCCGGTTATGTTGTTTCTGCATCAGCAGATGTAGTTTTTGAAGTCCGTAAATGGCGGTGCCGTATTTACCAAGATAGTATTCCAACGGCTTTAACAGCCGAACCATGGCAATGCCGCATTCATGTTTTATCTGCTCGCTCATTGTTTAACCCTGAAAATGTTTAATTTTGTTTCTCCCAACAAGAAACCCCTGTTTTTTCACTTAGCAAAGATAAAATAAATAACGATGATTGTTGTTAGAGAAGCCACATTAGATGATGCCGAAATGATAAGCAATTTCCAGCTTGCCATGGCCATGGAAACGGAATCGTTTGCGCTGGATAAAACCACGGTTTTAAAAGGGGTTAAGGCTGTTTTTGATGATACGGGGAAGGGAAAATATTTTGTAGCCGAAAAGGATAGCGTAGTGGCAGGCTCGTTGATGATTACCTGCGAATGGAGCGACTGGCGAAACAAAGCGGTTTGGTGGATACAGTCGGTTTATGTGGTGCCCCGGTTGAGAGGTGAAAAGGTGTTCAGCCGGATGTACCATTATGTTAAAGCACTTGTCGAAAACGATAAGGAGGTCGCGGGACTTCGGTTGTATGTTGATTTGAACAACAATAATGCCCGTGAAGTTTACAAAGCCCTCGGTATGAACGGCGAGCATTATCAGCTTTTTGAATGGATGAAAGAGGGATAGCGGTAATTCGTATTTAGTAAGTCGGCCCCCGACTGTGGGTTACTGAACGATTTAACTTTGTTCTTGTATTAATCCGTTGATTTTTTATCAAAACATCCAAAAGGATAGCAAGGAAAAAGGTATATTCGTAACCTTTAAAAAATAAATGATGATGAAAAGATTAATGCTCTGTGTTTTAGTTGGTTTAACCGTTAGTGCCTACTCTCAAATCGATAAGTCCGACTGGGCGGGAGGTTATCCCGAAGGCTGTACCAGTATTACAGTGGGGAAACTTGCTTCGTGGGATGGCTCCGTTATAACCTCTCACACCGACGACAGCCATCGCACCCGCTCATGGATCAACATCGTTCCGGCACAAAAACATAAAAAGGGCGAAACCGTAACCATGT
>CAZKGB010000230.1:0-4736 GCA_964551935.1 uncultured Lentimicrobiaceae bacterium
TGAACCCTGGCCCGAACCCTGAACTGAACCCTGAGCCGAACCCTGAGCCCGTTCCCTGAGCTGCACCCTGAGCCCGTCGAAGGGTGCGAAGGGTGTCGAAGAGTGCAAAGAGTGTCGAAGGGGAAGGGTCCCGAAATGGACGATTCAAAGATTGTGTCAAAACATAAAATCAAATAATAAGACCAATACAAATACAAAATGAAAAAAACAGCTTTAAACCAAATGCATCACGACATGGGTGCTAAGATGGTTCCATTTGCAGGTTTTGAGATGCCTGTTCAGTTTGAAGGGATTAACATTGAACACGTAACAGTACGTACTAAATTGGGTGTTTTCGATGTGTCGCACATGGGTGAGTTTTGGGTGGAAGGCCCCAATGCCTTTGCTTTGGTTCAAAAAATAACCACCAACGATGTGGCAGCTTTGGTTGACGGAAAAGTACAATACAGTTGTTTTCCCAACGGGGAGGGCGGCATTGTGGATGACCTGTTGGTGTATCGTTTTAATGATGAAAAATATCTGCTGGTTGTTAACGCTTCCAATATTGATAAAGATTGGGCTCATGTTAATAAACACAACGATGTTGGAGCTGTGTTAACCAATGCATCTGACGAAACATCGCAGCTGGCAGTGCAGGGGCCGCTGGCATTAAAGGCTATGCAGAAGCTCACCGATACGCCTGTTGAAGAGATGGAGTATTATACTTTTAAAGTACTGACTTTTGCCGGTGTTCCCGATGTGCTGTTCTCCACCACCGGATATACAGGCTCGGGTGGATGCGAAATTTACATGCCCAACGATAAAGCGGAAGAGATATATAAAGCAGTACTTGAAGCCGGTAAAGAGTATGGTATTAAGCCCATCGGCCTCGGTGCACGCGATACCTTACGACTGGAAAGTGGTTTCTGTCTTTATGGAAATGATATCAATGATACCACTTCTTCCATTGCTGCCGGCTTGGGCTGGATAACGAAATTTGTTCCCGGTAATGACTTTATTGACCGGCCGCGTTTTGAAAAACAAAAAGAGGAGGGGGTTCCTCAACGTTTAAAAGGCTTTGTGATGGAAGAGCGCGCTATTCCGCGTCAGCATTACAAGGTGTTTGATGCCGATGGGAACGAAATTGGTGAGGTTACCTCGGGAACCCAGTCACCCATGTTGAAAAAAGGTATCGGTATGGCTTACCTGAACAAAGGATTCTGGAAAGAGGGTTCTGAAATTTATATCGGGATTCGTAATAAAATGGCCAAAGCCTTGGTTACAAGGCCACCATTTTACAAAGGATAGCTTTTGGAAGGAAGACGCTGACAGGCAGGCTGGATTATTTTGTTTTACTTTTGCCTGTTTGTTTTAATTTCTTTAAATACGGTTTGTAATTAGGCAGGCTTGCCGGCACTAATCTCGTGTAAAACAAAAATAGCAATGAAAAAATACCTACTATTAATATTTATAATTGTTTGGGAAATATCATCTAATCCTGTTTTTGCTCAAAATTTAAAACCGTACTTTGATAAAGAAGAGTATAAGGAGCTGCTATATATTTCTGCAAAAACAAATACGCCTGATAGTGTTGTTTTCAAGATCCCCGCACCGGAGCATCATAAAAGAATATACCGTTCAGACGTTATCGGGTTGGATAACCGTTGGGATTTATGGATAAACGACAATAATCCTGTTGCGGTTATCAGTATAAGGGGTACAACGGGAAATGCCGTTAGTTCACTGGCTAATTTATATGCTGCCATGGTTCCCGCCAAAGGCGAGCTGATATTAAGTAAAACAGATACTTTTAAGTATAACCTTGCTCCTGACAATCAGGCAGCTGTCCATGTAGGTTGGTTGTTGAGTATGGCACTTCTATCAGAAGATATCGTTCCCCACATCGACTCATTGTATGATTCGGGAATTAAAGATTTTGTTCTGATGGGACATAGTCAGGGAGGGGCCATCAATTATTTGCTGACGGCCTATTTATACAGCCTTCAAAAACAAAAGGTGCTGCCCGGTGATATACGGTTTAAAACCTATTGTAGTGCTGCCCCCAAACCGGGAAATTTGTTTTTTGCCTATTATTACGAAAGCATCACGAAAAGTTGGGCTTTTAATGTTGTAAATTCGGCCGACTGGGTTCCCGAAACGCCCATATCTATTCAAACATTGGCTGATTTTAACGAAACAAACCTGTTTAAAAGTGCAAAAAATGAAATTAAGAAACTCAAGTTTCCCAAAAACAGTCAGGACATATCCATACATCATAATTTTAAACCGTATTTATATTTACTTAAAAACTTAGAAGGTAGAAACTGCCTTTAAAATCTTTTTTAGGCATCAGACAAGAAAAAGCAGCATTGAATATTCTGAGAAATAAACAAATGGTATGGTAAAAATGAATGTTAGCTGCTTAAAATGCTCAGTATCAGAATTGATAAATTCCATAAATAACCGGTAAAACCTATGAAAACCGTTGAAGTCTGTCTTTCGCCTAAGCTCTATTCCGAAAAACTTACGGAAGGAAGCTTTATTACTGTTATTACCGATATTTTCAGAGCCACAACTTCTGTGGTGGCCGCGTTGGATTATGGCATCAAGGCCATTCTTCCGGTAGCCGACCTCGATAGGGCTCGCGAGTTAAAGAGGCAGGGATACGTGGTAGCCGCCGAGCGTGAAGGTATTAAACTTGATTTTGCTGACATTGGTAATTCCGCTACCGAATTCTTTCATCCCGAATTGACAGGGAAGACCATTGCTTACAGCACTACCAACGGCGTAAAGGCCATTAACATGTCGTCGGATGCGAAAGAGGTGGTGTTGGGTGCCTTTATGAATCTTTCGGCAGTGGCTGAATGGTTAAACACAAAGGAGGAATCCGTGGTGATATTTTGTGCCGGCTGGAAAAACAAAGTAAATTTGGAAGACACCCTCTTTGCCGGAGCATTAGCAACTCTTATGACGAAAGAGTACGGCTATGCAACCAACTGCGATTCGGCGCACCTTGCCATGGACTTGTGGCAAATCGCCAACAATGACCTGTTCAATTACATCGAAAAATCATCTCACCGCCATCGACTGGCCCATGTGATAAGTAAGGAACTGGTGGAATATACCTTTACCCTCGATAGCAGTAAAACGGTGCCTGTTTTCAGGGGAGGATTATTGGTTGCCGACGATTAGGCTGATTTGGGTTTTGTAAATTGTGATTTGTGATTTTTTACCAAAGAATACACAAATATTAGAAATAAGATGCTAAAACCCACCCCTCGCA
This sequence comes from uncultured Lentimicrobiaceae bacterium, assembly GCA_964551935.1. GTDB lineage: Bacteria > Bacteroidota > Bacteroidia > Bacteroidales > F082 > B16-G9. The sequence continues at coordinate 3,263 of CAZKGB010000230.1, forward strand.
TAAGGAGTAATATTTTGTGGAGCGAACTCGCCATCAAGATATTTAAAATATCCTGCTACGGCAATCATGGCCGCATTGTCGGTGGTGTATTTAAAAGGAGGTAAAAAGGTTTCCCAACCACTTGTTTTCGCTTCTGTTTCAATAGCCTTTCGCAAACCTGAGTTAGCCGACACACCTCCTGCAATGGCAATCTGGTTAAGTCCGGTTTGCTTTACAGCCAATCGCAACTTTTTCATTAATATTGAAATGATGGTATGCTGAATGGAAGCTGCCAAATCAGCTCTGTTTTTTTCAATAAAATCATCATCCTCTTTCAACCTGTCGCGGAGGAAATAAAGAAAAGATGTTTTTAAACCGCTGAAACTATAGTCCAAATCGCCAATGCGTGGTTCCGGAAAAGAAAAAGCCACCGGGTTGCCTATGCTTGCCAGCTTGTCAATCTCCGGCCCTCCGGGGTAAGGAAGTCCCATGATTTTGGCCGCTTTGTCAAAAGCTTCTCCGGCAGCATCATCAATGGTCTTTCCCAAAATTTCCATATCGGAGGCGCTGTTGACCTTTACAATTTGTGTATGGCCTCCTGAAACGGTTAAACATAAAAATGGAAAATCAGGATGTTTTTGTTGGGTTTCATCCTGTACAAAATGAGATAAGATATGTGCTTTCAGGTGGTTAACCTCTATAATGGGAATGTCTAACCCCATGGCAAAAGCTTTGGCGAAAGAGGTGCCTACCAGTAACGAGCCAAGTAATCCGGGACCGCGTGTAAAAGCTACGGCACTCAACTGATTTTTGGTTATCTTTGCTTTTTGCAGCGCCACTTCCACGACAGGTATAATGTTCTGTTGGTGAGCACGTGAAGCCAACTCGGGAACCACACCGCCAAATTTTTGATGCACCTCCTGATTGGCAATTACACTCGATAACATACGGGTGTCTTGTAACACGGCCGCTGAAGTGTCGTCGCACGAAGATTCAATACCTAAAATATATATACTCATTTTGGATAACAATAAGGGTCGCAAAAATATAAAAAAGAAGTTATTACAAGGCATCTTTTGGCTTTTACTGGTATTGTTTTATATTCCGGTGGGATTGGTGTTCCTCTCTAATCAGCCGCTTTTTCAAAGCTTTTCAGCCAGGCTTGCAACCAATATACTTACACGGTACACGGGTTACCATTTTAATGTCAACTCATTAAAGTTGTCGTGGACAAACGGTATTGAAGCCGGTGGGCTTGTACTTTTTGATCATCACGATAACCCGATGATAAAAATCGGAGCGCTGAAATTAAAGCCTGTTTATGCCGGTTCTAAAGTGTTTGGGATTATTGCCAAATCCGTTGAACTCGACAGCCTTGATTTCAGGCTCGGCACCTATCGTGGCGAAGAGGATCTGAATCTGGTCGGTTTTATCAATTCTGTTTCCGAGACCACATCACCCTCTTCCGGTGGACCGTATATACTTAAAGTGGGTA
>CAZKGB010000231.1:0-4729 GCA_964551935.1 uncultured Lentimicrobiaceae bacterium
GGCTTTTCGGTTGAAAGCGATTTCATTACAAGAAACCAAACCTATTACTATGCCGTTGTGAAACCACTCGATTTTGGAGCTTCGCAAAGCGTAACCACCATCAACAACTGGGTGGATGATAAAACAAACCATAAGATAAGTAAGATAGTAGAGATGTTGAGTCCTGATGACAGAATGTTGCTGATCAACGCCATCTATTTTAAAGGCGACTGGCGCAACCGGTTTGATGCAGCAGAAACGGGCTCCGGTTCTTTTTATTATGAAGACGGACAATCTGCCTTTGTTGAAATGATGCATACAACAGGAGATTATCCCTATTTTGAGAATGACATCCTGGACGCCCTCGAAATGCCATATGGACAAGGTAACTTCAGCATGGTTGTGCTGTTGCCGAAAGAGGGGTTTAAAGTCAGTACTATTCTTGACACCCTTAGTTCGGATGTGTGGAGCAGCTGGCAGGAGCAGTTTGTTTCGGTTGATGAGGTACCGGTTACTTTCCCCAAGTTCAGGTTTAGCTACGAAAAGAGCTTAAAAGATGTTTTATCTGCTTTGGGACTTTCGGAAGCTTTTTGTAATAATGCCGATTTTTCAGGTATTAATGAGGATGGCGGATTAAAAATTACCAGAGTCAAACACAAAACATACATTAACGTTGATGAGGAGGGAACCGAGGCGGCTGCTGTTACCGCCGTTACCGTGGGCACCACCTCGGCAGGTCCCGGCCAGCCGTTTGTTGCCGACCATCCGTTTGTTTTTATTATTAAAGAAAAATATACTCACGCCATTCTTTTCGTTGGGGTTGTGGCTAATCCGAATATTGAGGAGGAATAGGATGCTCTGAGAAAATTACTTCCGCCCATTCGATACAGTTACGCCGTCCTCTCAATGGCTAAGTATATTAACCAACTCAAATACTTGGAACTTTCCAACCAGTAAGAAGTGAGCAGTAACGTTCGCACCCTTCGACGGGCTCAGGGTGCGTTTGACATGACAGAGCTTACGAACCTGAAAACCTAAACTCCCATTACTCCATCACTCTATTTTTCCACCACCTCACTCTCAGGCAACCTGAAACTTCCTAACCAGCAACCGGCAAGCAGTATTTCTGTTCTCACAAACAACTCCGGCAACGATTAAACCTTACATTTTCATGATTACCTTCATCAGTCCCTCTTTCCGGCGTGAAGATACCGTGACCTTATCGTCGTTGCTTAATATAACACTGCCCGCAAGGCCGAGTTTTTCGTATCGTTCAAAGTAGTGAAGGTTGATAAGATGGGATTGATGCACTCGATAAAACCCATATTCCGATAGCATTTCGTTAATCTCTTTTAATGTTTTTGAAACAATAAGTTTATTTCCATCTTGTAAAAAGAGTGTTGAGTAGTTGCGGTCCGATTCACATCGTATAATATCGTTGATGCGAATAGCGTAAATCGCTTCGGTGGTGTTAAATATAACTCGTCTCTCTTCAGCATTGGAATGATTATTATGCAGGTAAGAATCCAACTTTACCGAAGAATAATTTTCGTTTACAGGGTCGGAAACCCGTTCGATGGCATTTAATAATTCCTGCCCGTTGATGGGCTTTAAGATATAGTCGATGGCGCTTAGCTTGATTGCTTTGATGGCAAATTGTTCGTAAGCGGTTATGATGATGAATTTAAAAAAAACCTCTTTGCAAGCCTTGATTACATCAAATCCGGTACCGTCGGGCATGTTGATATCGAGTAGCACCAACCGGGGTTTGAGGCTGTTAATTTTTTGTACGGCATCGGCAACGCAATCGGCTTCGCCAACAATTTCTACCTGATCAACATAGGTTTCTAAAATATTTCTAATAACCTGTCGGGCATTGGGTTCATCGTCAACAATCAAGGTTCTCATCAGCTCTGTTTTTTATAATGTTAGTTTTGCTTTATTAATGGCAGGTTCATAATAACCAGGGTTCCTTTTACCTGTCCGTTTAAATTTACCGTCTTAATTTCAAATTTTTGTGGGTATTGATACTTTTTGCTCAATACGATGGCACGCTCTTCAATAATTGAGATGGCGGAGGATTTATGATTTTTCGATTTGGTACTATTTTTATTTTGTTTTGAGGTGTTAATTCCAACTCCGTTGTCTTCCGCTTCAAATCGGATGTAATCTTCCAGAAGCTTAAACCGGATGATTAACATCCCTTTTTTTGATTTATCGACAAATCCGTGTTCGATAGCGTTTTCCAAAATAGGCTGAATCATCATGGCGGGTACTAACGTAAGCTCCTCGGGAAGGTCTTCGTCAATCTCAAATTGATAGCTGAACCTATCGGGATACCTTATCTGCTGTAACCCGAGGTATAGGTTTAACATCTCTATTTCGGTTTCCAGCAAAATGGCTTCCGACTGACTACTTTCGAGCATAATCCTGAAAAAACGGGCAAAGTTAGAAAGGTACATGCCTGCTTCTTTGGCGTTGTGGTTTAGTATGTAGTTTTGAATGGCAGTTAGCGAGTTAAACAAAAAGTGCGGATTTACCTGCAAGCGGAACAGCCGTTCACGTAAATCGAGGTTGCGCTGCCCGGCTTTCAGCTTGTCAAAGCGCAATTTGAAAAAGGCGGCTACTATGGTCAAAATTATTAATAAAACGATGGCATAAAAGAGCCGGGTTCGATAGAATGGCGTGTCAATGGAAATTGCAATGGAGACGGGTTGTTTAGTTGTTATTCCCTTTCCGTTGGCTATTCTGTAAAGTAGTTCGTAATTGCCATAAGGGACGGTGGTGTAACGGATTGTACGCGTTTTTGAGCTTACGGTAACCCACTTTTTATCGTAGCCGCGTAACATTACCTGGTATTGGTAATCTTGAGGGTTTGCCATATCGTTATTTAACAACTCAACGGTAAAGATATTTTCGTTGGATTTCAGGGTAACGGTTTTTATGTTAGCAGTTTCAAAGTGTCGAATGCTGTCGGAAACCCAAAATTTTCCAAAATGAATGGAGGGAAGTGTTCTTTTACTCTTTATGGCAGTGGGGTTAAAAAGGTTAAAACCATTTTGGCCGCCAAAAAAAAGCTCGCCGGTTGAAAGCTTTGTACGTGCATCGTTAAATTTATTGGATTGAAGCCCGTCTTTTTTGGTGTATCTTGCCACAAGTGAATCGGCTTTAACATCATAAACCAACAGCCCCCGGTTCCCTGTTGATATCCAGAAATTACCGTTATTATCCCTGAGCATGGCTTTCAGGTTGAAGTGTGATAAGGTTTGTATTCCGTAAGATTCAAAAATACTTTTTTCAGCATTGAATTTTTGCAATGTGTTGTTAAGTACCCAAAGTTCACCGTTACTAAAAAGCAGGTCTTTTATTTCATTTGATGACAGCCCCGAGCGGTCGTTTGCATAATAAGCTGCTGTTTCGTAAGTGTTGGCATTAACGCTGTAAATGCCGCAGTTGGTGGTGCCAAACCAGATATTTTCCTTGTTGTCTTTCTCCAGTCGGGTTACCAACCGGCAGCACCATTTAGGAAAAGTTTTGGCGCCAAAAAATTTTTCAAATCGAAGTGTGGTTTTATCAAGTTGTGCCAAACCGTTACCGCCCCAAAATCCAACGTACATTTTGCCATTACCGGCATCAATAAAGTCGCTGTACCAGTCTTTGTTAAAACTGGTCTTATCAAAAGTTATCAAGGTGAATTTGCGATGGCCGGGTTCGTAAATGTTAAACCCGATTCCCTGCCACAGACCAATCCAAAGTTTACCATCATTGTCTTGATAAAGGTCGGCAATTTTATCGCTGCCAATAGAATTGTTGCTTTCAAGATTGTGCCTAAAATGGGTAAAGGTCTCTTTTGTTCTGTCAAAGTAATCCATTCCGCTTTTGTCGTAGCCAATCCATAAATTTCCATTTTCCGTTTCTGCCACTGCACTAACCGAGCTTCCTCCCGGGCTATTGTCGATACCTGCTAAATGGGTAAACTTATTAAAGGGGAATTTGGGAGGGGAATAAACATCGAGGCCTTTGCCGGTGGCAAGCCACATGTTCCCGGCATTATCGAACAGTATCTGATAAATATTGTTTGAGGAGATGGATGATGGATTATCTTTTTGATAAGAATAGCTGTACAGTTCGTTTTTGTTATCATCATATTTTAGCAAACCCATGCCGGTTCCAAACCAAATGGTTCCGTCCGGTTTTTCAGCCATACACCATGTGCTGGGCCGAATGAACTTTTTAAATACACTCGTTTTTTTGTTCAGAATAAAAACTCCATCAAGAGCAGAAACCCACAACCGGCCTTTTGAGTCATGAAGGAAACCCGATACATCGCACGCGCGTTTTTTAGTAAGATCGGTATGCGAATTTAAAAACAGGGTGATTTTTTTACGCGAAGGGTTTAAATATTGTGGGGCCGAATTTCTGTCGCCAAACCAAAGATTGTTCTCCTTGTCCATATACAAAGTGTGGTAATAGTAATAGGGCTGATAAGTTCCGTAATAGTGATAACAGGTATCGATGGTTGAGGTATTAAGATTATACGGTAGTAACAATCCGTGTTCGGTACTTATCCAAAGTGTATCACGATAATACAATACATCCCTTATGCTGATTTCAGAATAGTTGTTGGTGTCGTAAAAAAGTGGAATTCTTTGAAGAAGGTTGGTTTCGGTATTATATTTATAAAGCCCTACACGGGTTCCGCAATAGACTTCACCCGTTTCCGATTGAGTCAGACTTGTAAATACAGAGG
>CAZKGB010000232.1:0-4722 GCA_964551935.1 uncultured Lentimicrobiaceae bacterium
ATTGATGATTTCGGGATTGAGAACTTTAACAATTTTAGCTTCATCAAGTAGTGTGTAAACAACTTCGTCGTTCACAACTTTTCTTTCAAACGGAACGCCTGCAATTAACGGCATGCCGTCTTTGCAGCCCAACGGGTGGATTTCAAATATTGCGGTTTCATAGCCGTCTAAATCGATGTTTAGTCTGGAGCCTGCTGCAAATATTTGTGGAAAGATGTATCTTTTAGGATAGATTTGTTCAATAACAAGGTTGGTGGCATTTTCATCGATACCGTATTTCGGATCGAGGATAATGGAGAGGTGATCGTTTTCAACTTTCGGGTTTCTGGCTGCTATAATCCCCTTCTCGCCTAAAAAGTGAAGATAGGCATAGGCGTTGCCAACAGCCGGATTTCCGCCAACCATAAAGGTAGAACTTAGTATTTCGAACCTCTCTTTAGCCCATTTAATCGACTGCGACAGAGCATTCCATTCACCTTCGGTTAAAATATCCGGCGAGATGTAAAGTTCCCACATGGAAATCCCTCTGCCAAAGTAGAGTACGGCGTTGTTGGTAAATGTTTCAAGCGATTCGCCCTCTTTCGATATGTTTTCAAGTCTTCCTTTAATGATTCCGTGAATCATCAGGTTGGAAACGGGAAACCATGATTTACGAATGTGTTCATCATCCCACAGGGCGTAGTCGCGATAGGTCATGGCGTTGTCGCGCCGTGTCATGGAAGGCACGTCGGCAAAGGCATAGTCGGCGGCATCCATCCAGATTTGGTTGGCGTATTGTACCCACCACGGACTTAGCCAGGTTCCCGAAGTGATGTTCAGATAAACATCCGGATTAATGGCTCTGACAGCTTTGCATTTGTCAATTACCGATTCCATAACGGCTCTTCTTGAATGGATGCCGACAGGGTGTCCGTGGTCGGGTTCGGAACAGGAGAACTGAATGCCATCCCATTTAAAGTAGCCCACATGGTCGTTTTTAACAAAATCGGTGGTTCGTTTACGAAATAGTTTAGCGTAGTTTTTTCCCGCAAGGCAAAGCTGAGCCGATCCGGCTACATCCAAATTACCGGTAACTTCATAGCCGTGGTCGTGCATCCAATGTATTCGTTTTAAAGCAAAGGAGTAGCCGCCGGCCGGACCAAACCATATTCCCAGGTCAGTTCCCGATTTTTTCAACTCATCGGCAATGGGCCGCATCCCGTTGGGGAACTGGTTCTTTCTAAGTTTCCAATCACTTTCGTAAATATCCCATCCGTCATCCAGAACAAAAGCATTGATATGAATGTCGTTATCCTCAATAAAGTTTTTCTTTACGAGGTTCCAAATGCGCATTACATTTTTTTCATTCATAACGGCATCGGGTTGAATTTTCGGATAATCAACCGAGCGCAGGTCGTACCAGCTGTTGTACATGATGTATGGGTTGGCGGGCGCTACGCGAATGGTTTTTACATACTGATAAAACCATTTCTTTACATAGGGCTCGGGAGTAATTCCCGTTACCGTCCAGTTGCTTGCAACGGGGATGTTTTTAATCTGCTCTCCCGAATATTGATAAAAATCTATTTTGTCGGGATAGATAAAGTTATCGGAAGTTGGGTATTCGATGCCTCCGAAAGCCCCTGCCTGACTGCTTTTTAAAGCAACCGGCTGACCGAAATCGCCTTGGTGGATAATAGTAAAACCGGTGGAAGTATTACCTTCCTGATTGATTTTTCCGGTACCTTCAATGTCTTCGATGCTGATGGTGAACGAACTATTTTCTGTATTTGATTTATCATAAAAGGTATAGCTTCCTTTACGGGTATGAATTTTATCAAGATAGTGCCCCGTGAGGGTTTTATCCGTAAGGGTTATCTTTCTTCTTGCATAAAATTCATCGGGCTTTAACTCGTAAGTTATGCGCAGCGTAAAAGGGTTGTTAATGCCTGCAAACCAAAAGTCAGCCGACCTTTCTCCTTTTACGCTTTCATTAACCGTGTACCGGTCAAACGAGAAGTCTTTTTTTGTAAAGGTTACCGGATTGTCGGCGTTGTAGTTTTTACCCGGTGCCCGCCACGCAGTATAAACCATATCCAGTTCAAAATCGGCATCGGTAATCAGTACTGCCGGTACCCGGTGGCTGTACATGGAAGTCCATTTATTCAGCGATTGCAATGTGTCACTATAAAGCCGGTTGTTTTCAATAACAACCGTTTGTTTTACCATGTTGTTTTGTAATGAAACGGCCAGGTTGTTATCGGTTTCGATTTCGTTTACTTTAACCTGCTGCTGAGCCATGTTAAGGGTGCTTATAAGCAGGGCCGATAAAAGGAGGATGATATTTTTCATGGCGATGTTTTTAAAAACTTGATTTTAGATTTGTGTTAAAGGTAATATTGATCTTTTATATTAAACCGATAAAATAAAATCATGTAATCCGGTTTTGTTTTGTTCGATTACCGAAAGGAGGGCAACTTGTGTTTTGGTTCGTACTAAATTGTGTTCGGTGTATTTTACTTTGTAGTAAGGGTTGCCCAGCAGATAATCGGTTAAAAATCTAAGCGTTTGTTCGTAAATAATGGCTCTTGCACCCAGAAGCAGGTTCTCCTTTTCTACCGGTTTCAGGCTTCCTTTAAGCCCTTCGAGGTAGCCGCGGGTTAGAGCTTCAAAATGTTCGATTCTGAAACTTATTTTGGTTTCATCTTTCTCGTCTTCGGCTGCGGGACTTGTAAAGGTGCGCACCATATCTCCGTAATCGAATAAAACGGAGGAGGGCATCACGGTATCGAGATCAATTACCAGTACGTCATCTCCGTAAAAAAGCATGTTGTCGAGTTTGGTGTCGTTGTGCGTTACTCTTTGGGGGAGTTTGTTTACCACGGCATTGTATTCGTTAACAATGTGCTGGTGACGGAGTGAAAAATCAATTTCGGTTTTGGCTTTTTCACGTAGGTTTTCAGGTGCTTTTGATAAGGCATCTTTAAAAGCTTTCAATCTGCTTTCGGGATTGTGGTAATTGATGATGGTAAAATCAAACTCTTCGGCGGGTAAAGTGTTTAAAAACTGTTGGAATTTGCCCATGGCCCGGGCGGCTTTAAACGAAATATCAGGTTCCGGCGATATTTGATATGATTTTGTGCCGGGAATAAATTCAGCCAGTCGCCAGGCAAATCCTTCTTCGTCAACAATATGGTAGTCGCCTGAAATGGTTGTTAAAATTGCCGGTGTTAATTTAACTTTATCTTTTTGCTGAAAACGGTGGAGATAATCAAATAAAACATTGTAGTTATGTACCAGGGCATCGGTTAAAAATACATTTTTATTTACCCGTTGTAAAATATATTGCTCCTTTTTTGTGGTTACTAAAAAGGTGTCGTTGATATGACCGCCGCCAAAAGGCTCGTAACCGATGACCTCCTGTGTTTCGTGGTATTGTTTTAAAACCTGTTCGGCTATTGGGTTTTTCATGTTATTTCCAAAGATTTTCGGGGTAAACACCCTGTTCAACCAGTTGTTTTACTTTTTGAATGGTAACGGGTTTGTCTTCCTGATAAGTAACTCCAAACCATTGAGCTGTTGATTTTAATACTTTGATGGTTGCCTCTTTTGATTTGATAAGATTGTTAACTACCAAAGGAATAAAAAATTCGGCTTTAAGCTGATTGGCGTTTTCAACAATAAACTTCCTGAAATCTCTATCCAGCTGTTCAAAAAACCGCGGGGTAAATCCCCAGAAATTCATGGAAACAATGGAATCTTCATCTATTTCAATTTCCTTGTTGTTGTCGGTATAAAATACCTTGTTATTTTTTTTCACGATACTGGTTCGTTCAACCACATCCGTTAAAAAACCCTGCTCATCGCTACTGCAAACACCTCTTGAAACCGAACCGAAATCGGAAAGGGTATTTTTAAGCAGGTAGCCCACCATGGCATAATCGGTTTGGCTGTTGGAAAGCGTTGTTAAAAAATCGGCCAGTACTTTATAGGCATCCCGTCCGTAAAAGTCATCGGCATTGATAACGGCAAAGGGTTCGTTTATAACCTCTTTGGCCATTAATACGGCGTGGCCTGTTCCCCAGGGTTTTACCCGGTCGGGGTTAAACTCAACTCCTTCGGGAATATTGGTGATTTCCTGTAATACAAATTCGGTTTCTATTTTTCCTTTTAAACGGGGTTCGTAAATTTCTCTGAAATCTTTTTCAATTTTAGGATTAAGTACGAATACAACTTTTCCGAAGCCTGCTTTAACGGCATCGTAAATTGAATAGTCGATAATGCTTTCGCCCGAAGGGCCTATTTTATCCATCTGTTTTACACCGCCGTAACGACTTCCGAGGCCGGCAGCCAAAATTAACAGGGTTGGTTTTTTACTCATTGTTGTTGAAAGGTTTTAAGATAAAATTTAAAGGCGGAAAGATAGTAAATTATTGCATTGCCCTTTTGGTTTGGAATACGCTTTGTTGGGGAGGTTTTGTTGATTTATTAAACAAAGGGATGGTGTTCTGTATAAACGTTAATGGGTGATTTAAGTTGATTTAGTCGGCTGTGGTACCGGTGGCTTTTTTGCTGATATGCATGTTGTTATAAAAGGTTAACAGAGCCTGATTCATTTACGGTTGTAAATCAAGGTGTTTTGTCGGTCTTTTACGTTTTAACAATTAAATTGCTCTATAACCTTAAAGTTTGGAGCACCACAGGTGATCCAAACTTTAAGGTGTGACAAATATTTTCACCTGT
>CAZKGB010000233.1:0-4722 GCA_964551935.1 uncultured Lentimicrobiaceae bacterium
CGGGTTTTTGACCTGGGTGATGTTTCAAAAGATTTATGGGGAACGATGATTGGGCTTGTCTTTGTTTTCGTGGTCATCGAAAATGGTAAATTGTTTTCGGGTTCTTTTAAGATAAGATATCCAAAGCTAAAAAATTATCTTTCGGATGCCGTGGCCGTGTTTTTTTATTTAGCACTGTTTGCTTTGCTATTCATGGCCTTTACATCGGTTTTGTCCGATACCCGTTATCTTTTTCAGGCAATTGCATTTCCGTTGGCGATTTTTTGGGTGCTCTTTCTGTTAATTCATGGGTCACAATTTAAAGTAAGATGGGTGCTTTGGATACTGATGGCGGTCCTGTTGGGCGGCTTGGTTATGCTTCAGGTTAAATATCACTCAAAAGGGATTGTTGCCCTAAACAATCATCTGTTTCTGTACAAAGGCATCCCGGTTTATTATTTTGATGTGTTGATTTATCCCGATCAAACTTTCAGGCTGGTCGATAAAAAGGAGTTTTTTAATCAAAGAGATAAAAAAACCATCAAAAAGTTGTCGGAAAATATTCTCCTTATCGCTGCCGGTACCCGGCGTGATGGCGGAAAAGGTTTTAATCCCGATAAAATCAGCTATTTTGTTTACAACGAGTTTCGGCAAAAGGGTATGCAGGTTATTATTTTAGATAACAAATCGGCTTTTAACCAGTACAACCGCCTGACGGATGAGGGGAAACGGGTAACCATGATTGTAAAAAATGATTAAAAACACGGGTACCATGAATAGAGAGGATAAAATTATATCGGTTGCCATAGTAAGCATTTGGGTTTTCATGCTGTTGTTTGCGATTTTAACGTTGATACAGCCCTCGTGGCTTGAACAGGCCGCCAGCGACGGTGTTAAAGTGGAGGCGGCAACTATAAAGCGAGCCGGGGATTTGTATTTGGGAAAAAAGGAGTATGCCAATGCCATCGCACTTTACAACCAGGCTTTGCAATTGGATTCGACTATGAAGGGGGCCGAGGCCAATAAGGCAATGGCTTTTTACAGTATGGGCAACTATCAGGAGGCCATAAAAGTTTACAGGGAGTTGTTGAAAGAGCAACCCGATTATCCTGACCTTGTTTATTATAATCTTGCTGAAATCTACTCAAAAACCGGCAATAAAAAGGAGGCACTAAAATGTTATGTTAGCGCTTCTAAAACAGCGGCCTATCCTGCAAAAGATTACAGAAGGGCAGGGAAACTGCTGATGGATGAAAAAAAATGGGAAGATGCCGCCGGACAGTTTCAGCTGGCGCTGGATAACAGTCCTACGCCGCAAAATTTGTACCGTAGCATGCTTAAAAAAAGTATAACGGAATTTAAGGATAGCCCCGATACGAAACAAGCCATTCAACAATCGTTGGATAGCTACAATTACAATAGCCGGATGGCCGATTACGATACCGCCCTGTTAAATAGCTTGTTAAACCGGGATTTTGAAGTGGCCAAAACCTATAACTACCTGGGTTACTGTTATGCTATGACCGGTAATTACGACGATGCTGCGCAGTATTTTAAACACGCGTTAAAAATTGAACCCAACTATACCAATGCCATCGACAATTTGGGGGCAGCCGAAATTTTAATTAACAAAAACCGTTAGTGGTAACTTATTTTGAGTATTCCGTTTTTTCTTTTCTGGTTTGCTTTTCCTCAAACAGATAACCAACCTGATAGTTACTGTTTTTTCAAAAATTCATTTACATTTTGATTGATTCGCTGCAGGATGTTTTCCGTACGGGTACGTTGAAATGTTTCGCCGGTTACCTGTTCGTAAAGCTCAATATAGCGTTCCGAAACACGCTCCACAAATTCATCGGTCATTTCGGGAACTGTTTCTCCATCCCTCCCCTGAAACCCGTTTTCCATCAGCCACTCGCGAACAAACTCTTTGGACAGTTGTTTTTGCGGCAGCCCTTTGTCAAACCTTTCCTGATACTCATCGGCATAAAAATAGCGGGATGAGTCGGGAGTGTGAATTTCGTCGATAAGGTAGATTTGGTTGCCGACTTTTCCAAACTCATATTTGGTGTCAACCAAAATCAATCCTTGTCTGGAGGCTATTTCGGTTCCCCGCCTGAAAAGTTTTTGAGTAAACTCTTCCAGCTGTTTGTAATCCTCGGCCGAAACCAATCCCTGTTTGATAATCTCCTCTTTCGAGATGTCTTCGTCATGCCCCTCATCAGCTTTGGTGGTGGGGGTTACGATAGGTTCGGGAAACTTTTGATGTTCTTTCATTCCTTCCGGGATGGGAACGCCGCATATTTCGCGGGCACCGTTTTTGTAAGTACGCCATGAGCTGCCTGTTAAGTAGCCTCTGATAATCATCTCTACCGGAAAGGGGGTGCAATAATGCCCTACGGTAACCATGGGATCGGGTACCGCCAGCTTCCAATTGGGAACAATGTCGGAGGTGGCATCTAAAAATTTAGCGGCAATTTGGTTTAGCACCTGTCCCTTGTACGGAATGCCTCTGGGCAGCACCACATCGAAAGCTGAAATACGGTCGCTGGCGACCATTACTAAATACTGATTGTTGATGTTGTACACATCACGCACCTTGCCGTGATAAACATCTTTTTGCTTTGGAAATACAAAATCGGTGCGGGTAATGGCTTCTGTCATGATTATTTGTTTTGATGTTTTTCGTAGGCATCCACAATGCGGGTTACCAGCTTATGACGAATGATATCTTTTTGATTCAGGTAAATAAAATCAATTCCTTTTATATTTTTTAAAATATCCTGTGCTTTTAAAAGTCCTGATGATTTGTGCCTCGGCAGGTCGATTTGGGTTACATCGCCTGTGATGATAAATTTAGAGGCTTTTCCCATCCGGGTTAAAAACATCTTTATCTGACTTTCGGAAGCATTTTGCGCTTCATCCAAAATGGCAAAAACATTTCCCAGCGTGCGGCCTCTCATGTAAGCCAGCGGTGCAATCTCGATGGTTTCGTCTTCAAGGTAGGAGAGGAGTTTTTGATGGGGAAGCATATCGCGAAGTGCATCGTAAAGGGGTTGAAGGTAAGGGTCGAGCTTGTCTTTCATGTCGCCGGGTAGAAACCCCAGGCTCTCACCCGCTTCAACGGCAGGGCGTGTAAGGATAATCCGTTTTACCTCTTTGTTTTTAAGTGCTCTTACAGCCAGGGCAACAGCAGTGTAAGTTTTTCCTGTCCCGGCAGGCCCGATAGCAAAAAGCATGTCGTTGTGGTCGATGCTTTTAACCATTACTTTTTGATTGGGTGTTTGGGCTTTAATAAGTTTTCCATGCCGCCCGTAAACAAGAACGCTTTCGTCGGTAATTGAATGGGTAGCCGCGGAATTGATGTTTTCGTTCATAAGTTGCGAAACAACCTCTTCACTGACTTTTCCGAATTTCTCAAAATGTACCAGCAATAGTTCAAAGCGCTCTTCAAATTTTTTAATCTCTCGGTTTTCACCCATGAGCTTTATTAATTCGCCACGGACAATGATCTTAAGTTTCGGGAAATAATCTTTAATCTGATTAAGGTATTTATCACCGGGACCGTATAACCCTACCAAACTTTCGGTGTCAACTTGAATGATGGTTTCGCTCATTGGCTCTGTTTCAAAGGATTTGTCAAAAAAACTATTCCCCTCAAAAATATTAAAAATATGGGCACTCATGCATTAAAATTAGTAATTTTGGGCATTGACTATGAACAAGAAATTAACATCAGAGGATTTTCCGGGAATGATAACGCTTACAACCGATTGGGGAAGCAACGATTATTACGCGGGGGCGGTAAAAGGAAGACTTTACAGCTTGCTTCCTAATGCCAGGGTGGTTGATATAACGCATAACATTACTCCGTTCGATACGGCTCACGCCGCGTATGTTCTTAAAAATTCTTTTGAAATGTTCCCGAAGGGATCCGTTCATGTTATAGGAGTCGATACCGAAGATTTTGCCACTTCAACCACGGTTCAATCGCATGTGGCCGTGCGGTTTAAAGGCCACTATTTTATTGGGGCCGACAATGGTGTTTTTTCGTTAATTCTGGATGGGGAAATGGCCGACACTATTGTTGAGCTTACCACACCCTTTGAAACGGTTGGCGGAAAGGTGAGGTTTTCCTTTTCAGGCCGCGACCGGTTTTCCGCTGCTGCCGTCCATCTTGCTAAAGGTAATGATATCCTGGAGTTGGGAAAGCAGCTGGATAGTTTAAAAGAGCTTATGTTGTTTAACCCCTCATACACCAAGGATTATATTAAAGGGGTGGTTATTCATGTCGATCACTTTGAAAATGCCATAACCAATATTTCGGAATCTCTGTTCGAGAAATTATCTCAAGGCCGTAAATTTGAAATCTCTTTTAAAAGAAACCGGCTTACCAGGATTAGTAAACTCTATTCCGATACGAGAGAAGTCGAGACCCTGGCAATTTTTAATGGTGCCGGACTACTTGAGTTGGCTTTAAACCGTTCAAATCTCTCCGGATTGTTGGGCTTGCGAAAAAATGATGTCGTGTTTATCGAGTTTCACGACTAACCGAAATCGTGTTTCTTATTTTGGTTTAGCGTTTGTCTTGTTGCAATTTCACCCCATGGTTTTGGATAAATCAAAGCTCCCTGTTCTGAGGGTGCGATATTCATCGGCTCAGGCTCTTCTCCTTTCTTGCCAACAAAAGCCCCCATCTTTTATCAACTTTAAAATAAAGCCGGACTGTAATTAAACCAATAA
>CAZKGB010000234.1:0-4718 GCA_964551935.1 uncultured Lentimicrobiaceae bacterium
TTTCGGCAATTTTACGCTTGGTTATGTCTTCAACAATTCCCTCATAATACAAGAGTTTTCCATTGCCGTCTTGCACGATCCACATGCTTTCGTTGACAAACATCTTTGATCCATCCCTTCTGTCCCATATATCTTCACGGCCGGTAACAATTTTTTGTCTGTCGACAAGCGACAGAAGTTTTTTTCTATCAGGTTTTATTTTGTTCAGATTTATCTCTTTTATTTCTTCCCAGGTTGAACGAATCATATTGAGCAAGGTTTTGTTAGCGAATAAAATTTTACCATCCCGGGTAGTACGATACATTCCGATGGTAGCATTTTCGACAATACTCATATACTTGGCTCTGCTCTCGATAAGTTCGCTATTCAAAACGGAAAGTTTTTCTTTTTGCTTGGTAATTTCGGTATTTTTATACTGAAGCATAAAGTTATTTTTTCGGTTTTGCTTATCTCGGGCCCTTAAAAACAAAAGTATTACCAAGGTAATAAGGAAAATAAACAGAGTAACAATAAAGGTAAGATATTTGGCATCGCGTTCTTTGCGTAACAGCAACTCATTTTGACTATTTTTTAGTTTTAAAACCTGATTCTCTTTTTCTTTTTCCCTGGTATTATACTTAATTTGCAGGTTATTGAGTGTTTTGGTATTTTCATCGTTAAATATTTTATCTTTTAAAACAATATACTTGTTAAGATAAAAGTAAGCAGAATCGAGTTTTCTTAAGCTACTGTACCCTTCCGAAAGAAGGTGCAACGACTCCAGAGCTTCCGAACTTAACAAACTCATGTTGGCAATCTTGTAGCCCTCTTTGGCATAATTTACAGCCTTATTATAATTTTTCAATGCCAAATGAATTTTACCCAAATCAATTAATGAAATGGCTATTCGTTTCCTGTCGCCAATTTCATACTTAAGTTTTAACGCCTCATCCTGATATTCCATAGCTTCGCGGTACTTTCCCATAAAATAAAAGGCTTCGGCAATATTGCTAAGCGTAATAGCACGTAGTTTTTTGTGTGGCTTAAGCTTTTCAAGGTTTTCGGCAGTAAAATAGTAATCCAATGCTTTATTATAATTGCCTTTTTTAATATAGAGGTCACCAATATGAAGCCTAAGGTTTGCCTGATTAAAAATGTCATGTTTTTCTTCAAAATAGTTTAACGCATTTTCGTAATAGTTAAGGGCAACGTCTATTTTACCCCATTGTTCCATTACCACTCCCATTGCCAGATTAATGGTTTCGATACCCTGTTGATCACCAAACTCGGTATAGATATCGCGAGCCTGCTGCAAATATCCGATGGACCCTTCGTAATCGGACCAAACCGATACCGTTATCCCAAGCCCTTTAAATGTTTTGGCAATACCGATTTTGTTTTTATGCTTTTTAAACTCAATCAACGCTTTTTCGTAATATTCCTTTGCTAACTGATATCTACTCCAATCGTAATAATTTGATGCTTTTTGATAATAATAATCAGCTTTTTTTACATTCCATTCTCCTCTGTTTATCAAGTCCTCCACCGATGAAAGTACCGAATCAGCCTGTTTGTAACTACACAACTCGTTTGAATGAATTGCATAATTTATTGAAGCGTTTATTAACTGATTTATCCACTTGTGTTTTTTAGCTAATTTAATTCCAAGCTCATCATATTTCAGCGATTTCTCGGGTGTTTTATCAAAAGTTGTTGAAAGGCTTAGATAGAGCTTTACTTTGTCGAAATCGGTAAGTAACGTATCGTTGCTAAAGGCTACGATGGTGGTATCCTGTGATATTAAAGTCTGGCCATCTACGCCGGCAATTAAAAACAACGCCAGCAAATTCCAACAAAACAAGCTAACAATATATTTTATAGATTTACTGCAAGAAGTTTTCATTTTATAATGCTATCAATACAATTTGTTTTAAAATAGTTCAAAAGTTTTTCAATCTCTTTTATATCAAATTTTTTAATGCTCTTTTTCAACTGCCCGGAAAAAACAGCCGCTGCATCCACATCATATCTCCTGGCAAGCCGATCGAGCGCAGCCGAAAACGATGTAAAATTATTCATCAATTTTGTTTCTGATGCTTTGTTAAAAAACGGAATTACTTCACTAATCATAACGGCTTTAAACTCTTCATCCGTTTTGAGTTTACTCACGCAGCCCGACAATCTTCCAAACAGTTTATCGGCATTAATCTCAAAAATAACTGTTTTTAGTTTTTGTTGTTGTTCGACAATATTGTGGCTTACAACCATATGTTTTGTATTACGAATACTATTTTTCAATTCTTCGCTTTCGGAAGTAATCAAAACCCATCGATGCTCACTACTTTCGGATTGGCTTATAACTCTGTAAGCGTTATCCACCATGTTACCATCGTTACTGCATAAAACTACAAAATCGACCTTCGCCAGTATTTTTTTAACTTCCGGAAGGTTGTTTACCACGTGAGTTACCTCAACAATATGGCTTTGCAAAAACTCCTTTAACGCTAAGCATTCATCCGGTTCACTTGTAAATATTACTGCTTTAACGTCGGCAACATCGGCTGGTACTGTTTTTTGCGGCGACTTATCCAGCGTAATACTTTCATTGGCTTTTAAGATGTCCGCAAATCTAATGGTAAAGCAACTGCCCACTCCCAGTTCACTCTCCACTATAAGTTTTCCACCCATCGACTCAACAATCTGGCGGGTAATTGCAAGTCCTAAACCGGTACCCTGATGTTCGCTCTGGCTATCAAGTTGGACAAAAGGTTCAAATATTTTATCAATATCCGAATTTGCAATACCGCTTCCGGTATCTTTTATCCTAATACAAAAATTAACCTTGTTATTGTCTGCAACCTCTTCGTAGTTTACTTCAATATGAATTTCACCGGATTGTGTAAATTTAACAGCATTTCCTATTAGGTTAAGTAAAATCTGGCGTAATCGTAATTCACTTAACATAATATTTCCGGGAAATTTATCCTGAACAGAATACTCAAACCTAATACCTTTTTTTTCAGTATTAATTTTAAACATCTGATACACTTCATCCACTACGCGAACTACATCAACCGGCTGTAATTCAATTTTAAGCTTACCCGCCTCCACTTTTGACAAATCAAGTATATCGGTAAGCAACACCAACAAACTTTTACTGCTTGACTGTATTAGTTTCAGTTTCTCTTTTTTATCCGAATCGGTTTCGCCTGCGAGAATTAATTCGGTGAAACCTATCACGCTGTTTAACGGCGTTCTAAATTCATGACTCATATTAGCCAAAAACTCCGATTTTGCCCGGCTGCTCTTTTCGGCCTGCTGTTTAGCTACAAGCAAATCTTCCGAATATTTTTTTAACTCGATTTGGGCTTTTTCTATTTCACGATTTTTCTCTTCCAGAATTCTGTTTTTTTGATTCCGTATATGAACATAGTAAATTAAAAATATCATGGTAGTGAGTATTAATACGATACCCACCAACATTAACAAATTAGCCGTCTTCTGTTTTTTTAATTCCAGGGCATTAATTCTTTGTTGCTGATGCAATAAAACAATCTCGTTTTCTTTTGTCTCCAAATCATACTTTATTTGCATACGTATGATATTTTTTTGGATAGCAATACTGTTAATAGAATCCTGCAAGCTGTTTGAAAGTTCGATATAGTATAACGCTTTTTGAAAATCATTGGTTTTTTCATAGGCCTTCGACAACCATTTATAGGTTTTTTCCGTTACCACTTTCGACCCTATAGCTCTTGCAATCTCCAGTGCTTGTAAGAGATACTTCTCTGCACTTGATAATTCCCCCAATTCAGTCATGGTTTGTCCTATCTTTAAATAGGTATTTGCCAAATAGAGTTTATCACCGGTCTCCTCAAAAATCCTTTCAGAAATATTGTATTGAGTCAATGCCTTTTGAAATTGTTTTTGATAATAAAAGATGTTTCCAATATCATTGTGGCATATTCCTATACCTTTTCGTGAATTTATTTCACGGTTCACGTCGAGCGACAATTTAAAATACTCGTAGGCTTTGGTGAGGTCTCCTTTTGCCTGATAAGCACTTCCTATATTATTCAGATTAATTGCAATTCCCAGTTTATTGTGCCTGTCGTATTCAAGCGATAAACTTTTTTTAAATGAACGCAGTGCATCATCATACTTTTCAAGCGCCATATAAACGTTACCAATGCTGTTTATCGCCATTGCTTTGGTGCGATCGTCATTAAGCGAATCAGAAATTTTCAATGCCCGCATATGATATTTTAAAGCATCCTGATAATCATCAATACGACGATACACAACTCCGATATTGTTTAAAATAATTGATTTTAGCTGAGGCTTATCAACCGAATCAACCAGCGCCAACGCCATCATGTGAAATTTAAGTGCTTTTTTAAAATGACCGTTTCTCCTTTTTCGAACACCAATATTGTCGACAGCTTCAACAAACCTATCCAGCTTATGAGTTTTAGAAGCAATCTTTCTGGAAAGTTCAAAATACTCCTTTCCCGTTTTTCCATCTAAATTCTTTTGGTCGTCTATTCCAAGAGCTATTGCAATTTTTAAATAATTAATCGCTTTAACCGTATCATAAACAGTAGTGTCAGCCACTGAAAGCAAACTGTCAATATATATTTTATCGGCCCTGTCACTTATCGTTGAAAAAAGACCCACTTGTCCTGCACCAAATATAAATACAGGTAACAACAGGTATAATAACAAAAAGAATATTTTTT
>CAZKGB010000235.1:0-4704 GCA_964551935.1 uncultured Lentimicrobiaceae bacterium
GCTATTGCCTTGTGAAATAATCAGATAGATCAGGGTAGAGGCCGTTTGGCCGTTAAATCAAAATTTCCGGTAACTTTTAATATCTTCCGAATGATTGGTGTATTTTTGCCATCTATTATTAAGCAATGCGTAAACTTTATTATTTAACAGGGTTGTTATTATTGGTGTTCGGACTTTTTTCGTGCGTTAAGTCCGGTTCCGACGGTTTCCCGATAGGTACGATAACCTCAAATCTGGAGAATATCGATTCGTCAGGTCGTTATATGACTTCGCGAGGTGATGCAGGGCTTCTTTTTTCAGGAGTCAGGCAATCGTCAACTAAAATACATCGTAGCGGAAAACGTTCGGTTTTTGTTGATAAAAAACATCCTTTTGCCTTAAACACGACCTTTGAGGTGGGCCCCGACTGGTATTTTAAAGTTTCTGTTTGGCGCAAATCGTCTGACGGTAAAGGAGTGGCAGTTGTTTCGGCTAATAATTCAGAACAGTTTTATAAGGTAATTTCAAAAGTGGTTGAACGAGATGAAAACGGTTGGGAAAAGTTGGAATCGACCTTTTGGACCTCGCCACTGTTTACCACAACAGCCTTAAAGTTTTATGTTTGGAACAATGGCTCCGGCAATACCGTCTTTTTTGATGATGTTACCATTGAGCGCTTAAAAGGAGAGCAATTTCCGGTTTATAACGAGGAGTATTTTAAGCTGATGATGGACTCTTCGGCCTTTCAGAAATTATATAAAAATCGTCGGAAAGCCTTTGTCAGTGGCGTTCTTCAATCCACGGGCGACGACTGGGTGAAGGGAATGGTATTTTGGAATAAGGAGGTGAACAAGGTTAAGTTGCGCTTAAAAGGCGACTGGCTCGACCATTTGGAAGGGTTTAAATGGTCGTACCGGATTAAGATAAAAAAGGGCAAGGCATGGAATCGTTTGCGCACCTTCTCGGTGCAATCGCCTGTTTCCAGGTTTGGGGCTTCCGAGTGGTTTGTGCACCGGATTTACGATTCTGTAGGGATACTAACAACGCGCTACGGCTTTATGCCTCTGAGTTTGAACGGTAAAAATCTGGGGCTCTATGCCTGGGAAGAGCATTTTGAAAAACAGTTGGTGGAGTTTCATCAATATCGCGAAGGGCCGATCTTGCGTTTTTACGAGGATGCTAACTGGGATGCCAACCGCTACCTGGCTCATCATAAAAAACCTGCCAATTCCGACTTCTTCGATGCGGCCGTCATTAAGCCTTTTGGCGTGTCGAGGATAGTGAAAAATCCCGGGTTATATCGTTCGTTTATTATTGGCCAAGATCTGCTTTATCAGTATAAATACCGACTTAAACCGGCTTCCGATGTTTTTAATATCGATGCACTGGCTAAATTTTACGCCTTGTCGGATGTGCTGATGACGCGCCATGGTACCATTTGGCACAACATCCGCTACTATTATAATCCCGTGCTGTGTAAGCTGGAACCTATTGCTTACGATTGTTATACCGAGACCGGATTTCTTGATTGGATCGGAAGGCCTGTTTACGGCTGGATCAAAGAGGAACAGGGGGGCAACCACGAGGGACAATATTTGATGAGCCGCGCGCTGTTTAACGATTTTGATTTCCTGAAGCTGTACACCCGCTATCTTGAAACCTATTCGGCTCAATCGTTTTTAACAGATGTTTCGAGCAGGTATAGCGGACAAGCGGAAAAATACGGTTCGCTGATAAGGATGGAGTATCCCGAGATGAAGTTCGATACTGCCTTTCTGTTTAGCAACGCGAAAAAAATCAGGAAACTGTTACCGGAATTCAAAAACTATGTAGCCCATCGAATTGAAACCAATCAGAAATTTAAAAATCAACCCTGGAAACCTGATTTCGACTCAACCCTTGAACCTTACTTTATCGACCACCTTACCTTTGGTTACGTGATGCGACAAAAACCTGATTCGGTTTTGGTACGTATCGTAAACCTCTATCCTGAGAAGTTAGTGTTAAAGGCTTTTTTGATAGGCAACAAGCGGTATGTGTTATTTCCGGAGGAGCCGGTTACACTACCTGCTTTTCATAATAACAAAAATAATTTTGTTGACGTTTGGATTGCCGAGAAGCCCGGTTTTTTTGTTGTTAAATTACCGGGAACCGATAAGCAATTTGAGTTACCTGTTTACCCGTGGCCTCAACCAACAGGAAAGGAGAGTCCCTGGCAGGTGATGAAGGAGCAGCAGCTGTTTCCCGACCCTGATTTGGTAGATCGCATTTCGGGCGACACGGTT
Organism: uncultured Lentimicrobiaceae bacterium; assembly: GCA_964551935.1. GTDB lineage: Bacteria > Bacteroidota > Bacteroidia > Bacteroidales > F082 > B16-G9. The sequence continues at coordinate 2,265 of CAZKGB010000235.1, forward strand.
TTTGTTAAGCAGGAAAACTTAACGCTTGACCACAAGGTGATGATCCCACGGGGATACCGGGTGGTTTTTGGTAAGGGCACTACGATTGATTTAATCAAAAATGCCGCGATTTTATCCTATTCGCCGGTGTTTATAAATGGTACAAAATCCGAGCCGGTTGTGTTTGTTTCGTCAGATCATTCGGCTAATGGGTTTGCCGTGTTGCAGGCAGACGAACGCAGCACGCTTAAATATACCAGGTTCGAGGGGTTGAATACGCTTTCGTTTAAGGGATGGAACCTGACCGGGGCAGTAACTTTTTACGAATCGGATGTGGATGTGCTGAACTGCCGGTTTGTAAACAACAGCTGCGAAGATGCGCTCAATATCGTTCGTTCCGATTTTTTGGTTAGAAACAGTTTGTTTGACCACACCTTCGGAGATGCGTTTGATGCTGATTTCAGCACCGGGCTGGTGGATAGTGTACTGTTTACTCAAATTGGTAACGATGCCATCGACTTCTCGGGGAGCAGGATTTCTGTTATCAACAGCGTGGTCAGAGGTGCTGGCGATAAAGGGATAAGTGCCGGTGAGGGTAGTAAACTAACAGTTACTAACTTACAAATAGAAGGGGCAAACATTGGGTTGGCTTCAAAAGATCTTTCGGTGCTAACGGTTAAACAGGCAGAAATTTCCCATTGTAAGTACGGGGTTGTGTTGTTGCAAAAAAAACCTGAATACGGACCGGCTGTTATGAAGCTTGCCAACGTTAATTTGGTGGGTAATCAAACGAAATTCTTAATTGAGAAGGGCTCGAAAGTGGTTCTCGACGGACGAATTATCATGGGCGACCGTAAAAAAGTGGCTAAGATGTTTTATTAGTTTTAAACTTATTGATAAAGGTTTTTATAACATCTTTTCTCAGTGCGCTTTTGTCTTCGCGAATGTAGTTGCTGAGCATTTCGTTTTGGATGGAGAGTGTCGATAAGGTAAGCTTGTCCCAGGTGGCATTTAATCGTTCGTTAATACTGAGCTCGGTATTTTCGCGCAGGATAACGGTTTTTTCAGTTAACTCATCGAGGGTTTTAAGTATGCTTTTAAGATCGTTATTGTTGAAGGAGGCAGATTCTTCGGCTTTCAACTGATTGATTATCGTGTTGAGTTGGTCAAACTGAATTTGCAGCTGTTTGCTCACCGAGAGATACAACTTTTCCAGTGAGGTTAACAGGTCGTTGTTAACAATGTGGTTAAGCAGTTTCAAAAGGTCGATTACGGTGTTCTCATCCAGGTTAAACTGATGGGTTTTATAGTCTTGAAACTTGGCATCGTTGAACAGGGTAATACGATGGGGGAAATCAGACAAAAATCTGTTTACTAAGGTTTTATCGCTTTCGTAAAGATTGTGAAATTCCTTTTGAAAGTCATCTAAAAGTGTGACGGAGAAGATTGGTTTTTCAGTCTCTTTTTGATCGTGATAGTGTTGGATGGATTTTTTAAGTTTGAGCAGTACCTGTTCCCGGTATTCGGTATATTTCTGATTGAAGAGGTTAATGTCTTTAATAAGCATATGCCGGAGCCGAAGTTTAAAGGCCAGCAGTTGAAGTGATACTACCCTTGAATTGGAAATAATCTGCCGGTTTTTAATCCAGACCTCTTCAAACTGAAGGATGGTTCTTTCGGCTTTTTTCATGCCGGAGATGGCGCTTCTGCCCGGAACGCGTTTCCAGCCGTAAGGCGTAGCACACAGGGCAATCGATTTGTTAAACGACCTGGTTATACCGGCAAGAATGGTGTTTTCGGTAACAATACGGTTTTGTTTGGTGGCTTCACGAATTTTCACCATCAATTCTTCAAACGAAGCTTCCTTGTTGGATAGGGTGTTCATCACCTCCTTATATTCAACTTTTGAATAATATTTTCCCACCTGATACTGCTCGATTAAGTCGTTGAGCTTGCTGAGCGTTATTTCCAGTTTGAATACGGCATATCCCAACTCTTTTAACATTTCAAGCCATGCAGGTGCCAGATCGGCCAGCAAAACCCGCTCTTTAATTTTTGCAAAAGGAACAGTAAACCGGTTTTCTTGTTGTAATAACTGCTTTTCACCCGGGGCAAGGTTTGAGTTGTTCAGTAACTGTTTCCGCTCTTCGTCAGAAAGGGTAATGGTAATTTCATCCGGTAGCAGGGTGCCAATTTTTGTTTGAAGCTCAACCAGTGCAGCACTCAGCTCTTCTACTTTTCCCTGCAAGACAATTTCGTTCTCCTCGTAAAACTTTTCAGTAATTTTTTTGGTTTTGATAGCGAGTTGCAGATTTTGATTAGTAATAAAAATCCGCAAGTCATCCTCCTGCTCTTTGAGCTTTTGATGAATTATTTCGTAGGATGAATTCCATGCTTTTTCGATGTTGGCAATCAATAAATACCATTTTGAAAACAGGGGGTCGAGGTGTTGCTCGAGTAG
>CAZKGB010000236.1:0-4683 GCA_964551935.1 uncultured Lentimicrobiaceae bacterium
CACAGGATTTATGCTGATTATTGCCCTGTGCATGTTTGGCATTGGTGCGCTGCTCAAGTCGTCGGTAGTGTGGTTAACAGTGCTGAAATGGGTCGGCGGGGGGTATCTTATTTGGTTGGGTATCCTGGTATGGCGCTCACCACCGATTACGGGAGAGGTGGATGTGGCCGACACGGTGTTTATTAAAGGTTCCGTTGATGCTAATATTGAAAGTATAAACGGATTTTCAAAGTTTTACAAAGATCCGCGTACAGGGGAGTATTACGTTATTCCTATGACAGATCCTTATGAATAGATGAAGGGCTTGCGTAAATATTTTCTATCTAAGGTGAAATTCAATATTCTGTTGGGTGTGCAACCAAACAAACTGTTTTTTCTGTGGCTGTTTCTCCCCTTTGTTGCCTTAACGGCCAATTTGCAGGATACAACAAACGAGTTGGCATCGCTGGCTAAAGCTAAACAGTTTTATCTTCGGGCCGATTCGTTGAAAAAATCGGATCCGCAACAGGCATTGGTGTTTAACCGCGAAGCCTTGTCGTATGCGCACGACGTGCAATCATCAGAAACGCTTGCCGATATTAACCGCTTGATGGGTGAACTGTACATCACTGAAAACAACCTGCAACCCGCCATCAACTATTTTCTTATAAGTGAAAAACTGTATACGGAGTTTGGGGATAAAAAGGAACTCGCTACCGTTTACGGACATTTAGGCAGGATGTATTATAACAACAATTTTGAGCTGGATAAAGCGCTGATGTATTATAATAAAATGATGGACATTGCCATGGAACTTAACGATAAAGAACTGTTGGCAGCTTCGTACGATAATCTGGGTAGCCTCTTTTTAAGTCTTCATGATAAGGATAAAGCCTATACCTATTACCATCAGCTTCTTTTAATAAGTGAAGAAATTAATAACCAAACAGGTATTGGAAAAGCACTCAACAATATTGGTGAAATTGAACGATACCGGGGCGATTACAAAAAAGCATTCGACTATTACAAGCAAAGCCTGGCCATTCATCGCGAACTAAACGACATTAGAAAAATGGCCATAAACATGGAAAACATGGGCATTACCTATTACACGATGAACCGCCCTGACGATGCTTTACACTATTATCGACAGAGCTTGCAGTACTATCAGAAAGCCAACGACAGAGAAAATATTGCCAGCGTTTTGGTGCTAATGGGAAGGAACGCCATTAAACTTGAGCAATACGATACCGCAATCGTGTTTTACAACAGAGCTAAAAATATTGCCGCGCAAAATGGTTATCATCGATATTTTATGAGGGCATTAAAGGGGTTAAGCAGAGCTTACGAAAAGAAGAATGATGCTCAAAAAGCACTTGAATATTTTAAACATTTCGAGGTGTTTAAAGATTCGATTTTCAGGTTGAAGGAAAGAAACAATATTGCAGCCATTAAAGCACAGCTGCTAACAGAGCTGGATAACACCCAGTATAAGTTGCAAAAATACGAAATAGAGATGCTGACCAAGGATAAGAAGATTTACCGCTTAAAGATGAATATTCTTATTTCGATACTGATCATCATTTTTTTAAGCGGTGTATTGTTAACCGTACGGTATAAAATCATTGTAAAAAAACAGCGCCAGCTTCGCGAAAAGGATTCGGAATTACACCAAGCACAACAGGAGCTGCTTAAATCGGAACTTAATAGCAAAGACAGCGATTTGATGAGTTTTGCGCTTCATATTGTTCAAAAAAATAAGCTGCTGAAAGAGCTGGGCAGCGACTTGCGTGAGCTTTCAAAAAATGGAGATTCCGAAACCAGCAAGCGGCTTAGGGAAATGAGCCTGAACATTAAACAGATGCTTAAAATCCAGGAAGATATTGACCTTTTCGATCAAAAGGTAAGCCAAACTTACGACGGCTTTTTTCATAAAATAAAAGAACACTTTCCCACACTCACGAAAAATGAAGAGCGTTTGTGCGCTATGCTAAAGCTTAAATTAAGCTCAAAAGAAATCGCCTCTATCAACAATACTTCGGTAAAGGCCGTGGAAATGAGCCGTTACCGGTTGCGTAAAAAGTGTGGTATTGATAATAATACCAATTTGTCAGAATATATAAGTTGTTTGTAGAGGCAATAAATGTCTAAGAAACGGTAAAACAGTCAATTAAAAATTATTGTGTAGTAGTGAATTTAAAGCCTTGTAGAAGTCCTGAAAGGCTTGTAGTATTTTTGTAGAAGTGCACGGGTGAGTTTTCTGGCATTATAATTTTACATTTGCTATCGAAAAATTAGAGGAAAGCATTCAGTAGCGACTTTACAAAAGGCAATTATGGAAAAAAAATTACTTGGTCAAAAGGAAATCATTCGCCGGTGTCTTAATAACAATCGTCAGGCACAATTTGAGTTGTATGAAAAATATTCACCTGCCATGTTTGGGGTTTGTTTACGATATGCAAAAAATTCTACCGATGCCGAGGATATTTTACAAGAGGGTTTTATAAAGGTGTTTCGTTATTTAAAAGACTTTACCGGCCGTGGGTCGTTTGAAGGTTGGCTTCGGAGAATTATGGTTAATTCGGCACTTAATTTTTATAAACGTAAGAATTTAATTTCGAAAGGTGTAGATCCTGAGCATGTTCAGTATTATGTAGCCAATGAAAACGATATTAACGCGTTGGCTAAAATGAATCATGAGGAGCTGCTGAATATCATCAAAGATTTACCCGACGGCTACCGCACGGTTTTTAACCTGAATGTTATTGAGGGCTATTCGCATAAAGAAATAGGTTCGTTAATGAAAATATCGGTGAACACCTCCAAATCGCAGTTATCGAGGGCAAGACGCTCCTTAAAAAGAAGGGTTACCGAACTTTTCGATTCGGAAGAGCTTCGAATCTCTACGGTTGCACAATCAGCAGGATAATCTTGTTAGTTGTAAATCTTTACTCTCCAATCTCCCGGTTCAGAAATTTCAAATTCAAACTTAACGTAAATTTTTTGCGTGTGTAATTTATTAAAGGTGTAATAAATAACCTTTATTCTAACCGGAAAATCGACAAACTCGTATCCAAACGATTTACCAACAAATGTTTTGGTACCACTCGTGCTGATGGTGATCAGGTTATCAAGAAAATCATTTCTCGCTCCGTTTTGAAACACATCAATTAATACTCTGTTTCTTGGACCTCCTGTTTTTAAAAAGGTATAGCGATCAACACTGTTGTTGTGTAATACTTGCGGTTTGGGAGGTACCGGTCCTAAATATTTATCATCTTTCCATAATCCTTTTACTATGGAATCCCTGTTGGCAAGGTGAACCGTAAATGTTCCTTTTCCCGAGCGTTTACCCTGTTTCCATTCTCCAATATAGCTGTTCCCGTTGGCCCATAGATACGTCCCGTTTCCATTGGGATAACCTGCTTTAAAGTGACCGGTGTAGGTATCGATACCTTCTGCTTTGCCATTACCCTGTGCCAACCCTTTTCTGCATTTTCCGTGGTATTGAGCACTAATCTCTTTTACCAGTACTTTGCACTTTTTTTGTGCCAGGGCCGTAAAGGCCATAAGTAAAATAAAACTAAGGATTAATCCTCCAAACGATAGCTTTTTTAACATGATAGAGTAATTGGGAAAACTTAAATTATTGGCATCAAATTTATAAAAATTATCTTATATGGAATGTAGTGGTACTTTAATATGAAAGCTGTTTAAAGTGATGCGTATATAATAGATTGAAGTTGTTGATGACTATCGAAAAAAAACAATCAAGCAACTAAAATTGAAATGTTATTGTCAAGTAAACTTTATTCCTAATATCAAAATGTTTAAAATTTAAAACAATGAAACACCTTCTTTTTCTTTTTACTTTACTTTTTGCTTCGTTATTTGTTAACGCTCAAACTTATGTTACGCAGAGTTTTACTTCAACTACTTTTCCTCCTGATGGATGGACTATTGATACTCACGGAAGCAATTGGTCGCGGTCTGATTCACGAAATGCCAACGGTACCGAGACGGGAGAGGCTAAACTACATTGGAGTCCGCAGTTTAACGGCCAAACGCGGTTAATATCACCTCAGGTTGATCTTACAGGGGTTACTGATTTGTCGATTGAGTTTAATCATATGCTCGATTATTATGGAGGTTCAACCGAACATATCGGGATAGCTACACGTTCAGGAAACGGAAACTGGAATGAGGTTTGGGAGGTGCCGGGGGCTAATATTCCGGCAGAACATAAAGTTATTACCATTACAACTCCGGATGTTGGTGCTGCTGATTTTCAATTCTGCTTTTATTTTAGCGGAGATTCATATAACATAAATGATTGGTTTATCGACGATATCAGACTTTTTACACCCTTTGCTCATGATGTCTCTGCTTTTGCAATTTTAGGTGACACCTATTTTCAGCCCTACAGTAATTATACGCCGGAAGCCACTATTTATAACGCCGGATTAAATACCGAATCGTTTGATGTGGTTTGTACGGCAACATCAGTTTCGGGCGAGCTTGTTTTTTCCGATACTGCTTCGGTAGTTAACCTTGGTGCAGACTCTTTGCAGGATATAGCGTTTGAACCTTTTCAGCTATCTACTGCCGATATTTATTATACCATCATGGTTAAAACATTGCTTGTGGGAGATATGGATTCAACCAACGATATAAAAACCGAATATATCTATACTTATACACACG